>VBAB01000729.1 GCA_005888525.1 Alphaproteobacteria bacterium | reverse complement strand
ATGAGCTGACGTGCACGGCGCGGATTTTGGAGGGCCGGTTATCTCGGCTGGAGCTCTGTCTCTCGGTCGCCTGGGCGAGAAGGTGATGCTCTGTGCTAGGATTGAGCATAAGGGCTCGCAATACATAAACATCGGAACGCACACATTTTTGCCCCGAATCGAGTCGCAGGATTGGGAATGCGCTTTCGGGGGAGAGAGCATGACAATCAAGTCTTTGAATCGGAGTCTTGCGAAGCAGGACCCGGAGGGAACGTTCGACAGCCCGTTCGGGATCGCCGAAGAACGACTGTTCACCCGAGGTGAGAAGATAGCGACGCTCGACCGATGGCGAAGCGCCGTCGTCAGCGAGCTGAGCGCGCTGGGCGAGGAGAGGAGGGCGCGCCTCCTGATCGAGATCGTGGAAGCCCGCAATCGGCTGACCAACCCCGAGAGCAGGCTCGCTTCAGACTGAATCACACCGCCTCACCAACGTCTGCGGTCTGGTGGCCTGCCGGCGCGGCTTGCTCAAGGGTACAGGCGCTGCTTGGCCCACGCCTCGCTCGTCCCCGTCCGCCGGAAGGCGATGCGCTCGTGCAGGCGGAAGGGACGGTCGTGCCAGAACTCCATCTCGACGGGCGTGATGCGGAAGCCAGACCAATAAGGCGGTCGCGGGATGTCGCCGAACGGATATTGGGCGGTCACGGCGGCGACGGCCTTCTCGAGCGCGAAGCGGCTCTCCAAGGGGCGGGACTGCTGCGAGGCCCAGGCGCCGAGCCGGCTACCCCGGGCGCGCGTGGCGAAGTAGGCATCGGCCTCCGCCTCGCTCGCCCGCGAGACGTCGCCGCGCACGCGCACTTGCCGGCGTAGCGATTTCCAGTGGAAGCACAGCGCGGCCTTGCGTGAGGCGAGCAACTCCACCCCCTTGGCGCTTTCGAGGTTGGTGTAGAACACGAAGCCGCGCGCCGGATGATCCACTGCATCGACGCCCTTCAGGAGCACCATGCGCACGTTGGGCATGCCCGCCGCGTCGGCGCTGGCGAGTGCCATCGCCTCGGCATCGTTGGGCTCGTGCGCCTGGGCTTCGGCGAACCAGGCCTCGAACAGCGCGAATGGCTCGCCGGCCGCGGCGAAATCGCCGGCCTGTGGCCCCATGTAGTATTCGCCCTTCGGCTTGTCTGACATGCGTCGTCGTCCCATTGACCTGGTGTCGCGTGGAATACGCATTCACGCCACTTTAACCCTCCTCGCCCACACTCATGAATGGTTGTTTCGCATTGGCGTGGAGTCGTCCCGTGCGTGGGTTGATCATGTGTGCGCCTGCTCGTCTCGCCATGTTGGCGTCCGCAGTGGCTGCCGGCTCCTTCGTGCTGGGGCTCCTCTCCCAGCTCGCGTTCGCGCATGATGTCAAGCCGCCCGAGCAGTCCACCTGCACGTGTCCCAACCCTGGCCCCAATCCTAGCAAGCCACCGGTCGTCTCGGCCAAGCCCAAGTTTGCCGAGACCAATGCGCACCTCGACGAGAACGACGAGATCGCCGCGCTGGAGGCCATCCGCGTGGCGCTGACGGAGGTCGGCGACGGCGGCACCTACGTCTGGTACCGCCAGCACGGGCGCCTCAGCGGCATCGTGCAGCCCACCTCCTCGTTCAAAGACCCGGCCGGCCGGGTATGCCGGCACATCCTGCTGATCATGACCGTGGGTACGGCCACGGGCAGGGCCGAAGGCATCGCCTGCCGGCTCGGCGACGGCCGCTGGCAGCTCGACGGCTGAGACTGCCCTGTGTACCCATCGATAACGCTTGCATGAAAACGCGGATAAGCTCTGCATAAATCTTGCTTTGGCTCCTCTCGTGCTCGCCCTATGTTGCTGCACCCAGCAACCATGAACGGCTGCGGACGACAATGACCCAGGCCAATTCGCGAACCGCCGACTATCCCATCGATGCGCTGTTCCTGGAGC
>VBAB01000728.1 GCA_005888525.1 Alphaproteobacteria bacterium | reverse complement strand
TGAGCTCGATGCCACTCATTCCGGGCATCAGCGCATCCACAAGAAGGCATCCTTCGCGCCCGCGACGAAAGGCCTTCAGGAAACCAAGTCCATCGCCGAAGAGCTCCACCGCATACCCGTGCGCGTGGAGGAGATCCTGCATCATCTCGCGGATGGCACTGTCGTCGTCGACGACGAAAATGGTGGGCGCATCGCCCTCTTTTGGGAAAATGAGCGGCTGTTGCATGCTGGCAGGCGGGGCTGAGCTAGGCTTGGCCATGAGACGCTGCGCGACGCGCGTCAGTTCCTTTGCTCTAACGGGCTTGTTCAGATGCACACAACCGTGGCTGGCGATTTGGCGCAGGCTATCGGTCGAGATATCGCCTGTCAGGATTATCGCTGGGACGGCGTGGCGAGCTTGCCCTTGCAGCCTTGCGATGGTCTCGAGTCCGTTCAGGCCCTTCGGGAGGTTGTAGTCGGCGATGATCAGGTCCAGCACGGTCAACCCGGCCGCCAGTTCCAGCGCCTTGTGCCCATCTGCAGCGACGAGGGTCCGATGACCCTCGGCGTCGAAAAGCATTTGCAACATTTCGAGCACTTCGGGATCGTCTTCGACAATCAAGACCGTACCGCGTGAGGGTGAGCTGTCTTCTGCTCCCTTCTGGTTCGCAACCGGCACCTCAACTAGCTCAGGCCGTCCAAGCGGCACCTCGATCATGAAAACCGAGCCGTTACCCAAACGAGATCGAACATCGATCTTGTGCCCGAGCAGATCGGCAAGGCGCTGCACAATGGCTAGGCCGAGACCCAAACCTTTGCTTCGTTCCCGGGCCGGGTTGTCGAGCTGATGGAACTCTTCAAATATCGCTTGAAGCTCGTGCTCTGGGATGCCGTGGCCGGTATCCCAGACCTCGATGCGGAGATTGTCGCCGCGTCGCCGGCAGCCAAGGAGGAGCTTCCCCGTCGTAGTGTACTTCACCGCATTCGACATCAGATTGCGGATAATTTGCTCGAGGAGACGCGGATCGCTGCGTACGGTGAGACTACTCGGGGCAACTCGCCACGCGAGACCTTCCGTGACCGTATGATAGGTGAACTCGGTTCTCATCTCGTCGAGCAAGCGCTTGATCGGAAAATCGACGACGGCGGGGCGTACGATCCCGGCTTCGATCTGGTTAATGTCGAGCAGTTTATCGAGCATGCTCGACATCGTGCTTACCGTCTCGTCGAGTCTGTGGACCAGTTTCAGCGTGGGCTCATCGCGAACTCCCTTTTCGAGCATGCCCTGGAGTAGGCTTAGGGTTTGAAGAGGTTGACGCAAATCATGGCTGGCGGCCGCGAGAAATCGTGATTTACCGACATTAGCCCGTTCTGCCTCGGATTTCGCGGCCTCCAACACCTTGCCCTCGCGCTTCGTCTCGGTGACGTCGACGATGGCCACCAGGATCTTGCGTCTCACCGAAGGCTCCTCACGCAGCACGCGAGCGCTCATCGAAAATGCCCGCCGTCCCAGGCCTGGCAATTCGATCTCGACCTCTTGATCGTTGATGGTGGTGCCGCGGGCTTGGATCGAGGTCAGGAATTCTCGAAGCTGAGGCACATCGAGATGATCGCCCGCAGATAGGAGATGTCGTCCGATCAAATCGTCGGGCCTCACTGAAAAGACGCGATGAAACGAGTTCGACGCCGATATGACGCGCAGTTCCTCGTCCAGCACGACCAGTGGCTGGCGAATGGTGGCGATGATGCTATCGAGATAGGCGCGGGCGACCTCAATCTCGCGTTCGGCCGCCTTGATCTCGGAAATGCTGGCAAACGTGATAACCAATCCTTCGACTTGGCCACCTTTACTCCGATAAGGCAAAACCCCTCGCATGAACCAGCTGTCGTCGTTGGCCTTGACCTCACGCCGCACAGGCGTGTGACTTACCATCACGTCTCGTGCATCCTGCAGGAGATCGTTGTCGACGAACCGGCGTGTCAGGTCGGCAAGCGGCCGACCGACATCGGAGGCGATGACATTGAACAGCGACTTTGCAGCCGGCGTGAAGAAACGGATGTTCAGCTCAGCATCCAGAAAGAGCGTCGTCACGTCGGTGCTGTTCAAGATATTCTGGAGGTCGTCGGACGTGGCACGCTGTTGCTCAACCGTCTCATGCAGCTGACTGTTCAGCGCCGTGAGTTCCTCGTTGAGGGACTGCAATTCCTCCTTCGACGTTTCCAATTCCTCGTTGGTCGACTGGAATTCCTCGTTGACGGACATGGCCTCTTCATTGATCGCCTTGTGCTCCTCGTTGGCCATGTCGAGGTCGCGAATAGCGCTCTGCAGATCCTCGCGCGAAGCCGCCAGCTCGTGTTCGAGTTGAGCAACACGCGACGCGTCAACTTCGGATTCACTTGATCTGACGCGGCTCGACACAGGTGTAGGATCGTCGACGAAGCTG
>VBAB01000727.1 GCA_005888525.1 Alphaproteobacteria bacterium | reverse complement strand
CCGACCGAGCGCTCATTGCATTCGAGTTGCGCTCCCGTGACGGTAACACGCGCACGATCCTGTTTGGCGCGCTGGATTGCCGATCGCATCTTGGCGCGCAACCCGTCGCGGGCCATCACAAGCACGTTCCGCGTTCCCTCGCCTGAAACAACCCTTAGATAGCGGTCGACCGCTCCGAAGTGATAGAGGCCCTCGTGCTTGGCATTGATCAGCACCGAGGCTGGCGCATAGGCATCGAGCAACGCTCGCTGCGACAGCTCACCGAAGCCGAGCCGCCGAGATGTTGCCTGCTGGGTCGGGTTGTTTGCGAGAACACGACCTGCAACCTTGGTTCCACGCGGAAATTCGACCTCGCCCGGCCGGCTGCGACCGACGTGCCGATAGATGCGATGCTTCTTGCTGATCGGCTCGAAGCG
>VBAB01000726.1 GCA_005888525.1 Alphaproteobacteria bacterium | reverse complement strand
CGCCGCTTCCTCGCCGAGATCCTGCACGGCCTCATCACCCGCGACTACCGCCGCACCGCCGTCATCCACTTCGAGGCCGGCTACGTGCCGCCGCACCATTCAGTGGAGGTGTTCGCGCAGGCCATGCGCGCCATCGGCGAGCCCATCCACGGCCGCACGGCGGCGGAGATCTCCATGGCCGACCTGCTGGGCCAGCTGTTCGCCTACACCGAGGTGTTCGACATGGCTACGCGGCCCGAGCTCCTGCTGCTGCAGAAGACCATGGTGGTGGTGGAGGGCGTTGCCCGCTCGCTCGATCCCGATCTCAACATCTGGAGCGCGGCCGAGCCCATCGCCAAGCAATGGATCGAGGCCAACTACGGCGTGACCGGCCGCCTGCGCGAGGCGGGCGAGGGCGCCGAGGTGCTGGGCAAGGTGATGGCCGAGGTACCGCGCCTGCTTGAGCAGGCCGAGCGCACAGCCTTGGCGCTGGCCGACATGGCGCAGGGCGGCTTCAAGCTCGACGACGACACGGTCGAGCGCCTCGCCGCCGCCCAGGCCCACCATAACAGATGGACGCGGCTGGCGCTGTGGGTGGGCGCGTTCGCGCTCGCGGCGATCGCCGCGTGGCTGATTATGCCGGTGGGGTGAAGGGGTCAGACCCTAAGGCGCCCAACCCATCCTGGGCCGGCGGGGGAGCATGAGGGTCTGACCCCATAGCTCATCGCTTCTTCTTGCCGTCGAAGAACGCCTTGATCGCGGCTTGCGGTTCGCCCGTCTTGTAGCCGTCGGAGAGCGCGTCGATGCCGGCGAGTACGCCCTCCTCCACGGACACGCGCTCCCAGCGGTTCATCAGCGCTTTCT
>VBAB01000725.1 GCA_005888525.1 Alphaproteobacteria bacterium | reverse complement strand
TGCGCCAGGTGCGCACCACCTGCGGCAGGAAAGCGTGGACAGTGCGGAGGCCGTCACACCCAGCGCCGTGATGATGAAAGTCTCCGAAAGCATTGTCTTTCCCCGTCTTGACCCGAGGCGATCTGGGCTCTTTCGCAGGCGGCTCGAGCTGCCTCAGGCATGGCCGGAGGCCTGCGCGAAGCAACCATCGACAGGGCGTTTCTCCCGCAACGTCGCGCCGCGAAGGCGCCTGCGGTCACAGTTGCGTCATGAAGGCCGCTACCCTGGCGCCCAAGCTTGAACGAGGGGTTCGATGGCGCGCGAGGGAATCGCGCCCGCAAGGGAGGATCGCTTCATGCGCACAGCGCTCGCATTGCTCGTGTTGCCCGCTCTCGTCTCGGGCGCCTATGCCGCCGACGTCAAGGGCACCTCGCGCATCGATGCCGTCATCGTCTTTCCCTCCGGCGCCGAGCTCACGCGCGTGGGCAAGCTGCGGCTCGAGGGCGGCGACCATGTCATTCTGTTCTCGGATCTGCCCGCGCGCGCGATCGCCAGCTCGATCCGCGTCGAGGGCAAGGCCACGGGCAAGCTCGATATCGGCTCGGTCGACAGCCGCCGCATGTTCGTGCCGCGCACCGATGACGCCGTCGCCGCCACCGAGAGGAAGCGCGTCGAGGACGCCATCGAGAAGCTCAAAGACGACAAGGCTCTTCTGCAGACGGCGGTACAGGCGGCCGAGACGCAGAAGGCGCTGATCGGCAACCTGGCGCAGCTGCCCACCCGCCCCGTGACCGGCAACGGCGCCGCCGCACCGCAGCCCGACTGGACGCAGATCTTCGGCATCATCGGCCAGCGTTTCGCCGAGGCGCAGAAGGCTATCCTCGACACGCAGATCAAGGTGCGAGAGCTGGACCGGCAGATCAAAGACCTCGAAGGCAAGCTCGCCTCCCTGGCGCCGGCCCAGGACGAGCGCACGGAGGTCAAGATCTTCGTCAACGCCGCCGCGCCGCTCGAGGCCGACATCGCCATCCGCTACCAGGTCGGCGCCGCGTCGTGGGTGCCCTTCTACGATGCGCGTCTCGCCACCGGCACCAAGGCGCAGGCGCCCAAGCTGCAGCTCGTGCGGCGCGCCAGCATCCAGCAGCGCAGCGGCGAGAGCTGGGACGACGTGGCCCTCGCGCTCTCCACCACCCGCCCCGGCGCCGGCACCGCCGCGCCCGAGCTGCAGCCCGTGACCGTCGACTACGAGCCGGATGCGCCGCCGCGCCCGATGCCTCCGGCGGCGGGTGCGCCACGCTCGATGGCACGCGAGAGTGCGGAGGTCGACCGCGTCGCCTCCGAGTCGGAGGGCAGACGGCTGCGCGCCAAGTCGGCACCGGCGGAGAAGCCGGAAGTCCAGTCCGAGGAAGTCCGCGCCACGGTCGAGACGCAGGCCTTCCAGGCGATCTATGCCATCGCCGGCCGCGTCAGCGTGCCGACCACAGGCGAGGCCAAGCGCGTGCAGATCGACGAGGCCCAGCTCGAGCCCGCCCTGACCGTGCGCACCGTGCCCAAGCGCGAGCAGAAGGCCTTCCTCTACGCCAAGATGGCGATGGCGCGCGGCACGCCGGTCCTGCCCGGCCAAGTCTCGCTCTTCCGCGATGGCACCTTCGTCGGCAACGGCCGCCTGCCGCAGCTGGCGCCGGGCGAGGAGCACGAGCTCGGCTTCGGCGTCGACGATTCGGTGCGCGTGCGCCACGTCATCGCCGAGGAGAAGCGCGCCGAGACGGGGATCATCACCTCGTCGAAGACCGACACGCGCAACTACCGCATCACCGTCAAGAATCTGCACGTGCGGGCGATCCCGGTCACCGTCATCGACCAGATCCCGGTGTCGCAGAATGCCGACATCAAGATCGAGCTGCTGGGCAAGACGGCCCCGACCAAGCGCGACATCGACGACAAGCGCGGCGTGCTGGCCTGGGAGATGACCCTCCAGCCCGACGAGGAGAAGGCCGTCGAGTTCGGCTACCGCGTCACCTGGCCCGGCGCCAAGAAGATCACCTACGGGCAGGGATCGTAGAAGCCCCCGTTCAAGCATCCTTGCGCGCACGCATGAGGAGAAAGGCCGGCAGGCGGCGGAGCTGCTCGTAGCCTTTGGGGTCGGCCTGCCTGAGGGCCTCGTCCGGCTTGGGCTCGCAAATGCGCTCGATGACGAAGCCGGCGGCGGCCAGCGGCTCGGTGAGGCTCGACAGCGGGCGCCGGTAATAGCGCATGTTCTGATCGAGCCATCCCCATCGCTCCTCGATGACCTCCTCCACCATATAGCCGGGCTCCGCCACGCTTTTTGCATCGTGCGTGGGATGATGGGTCGACAGGACGAGGCGGCCAGCGGGCCTCAGCAGCCGCGCAAATTCGCAAAACGCCTTGCCCACGTCGTCGACGTAGTGGAGCACCAGCGACGACAGGACGATGTCGAAGGTCGCATCCGCCAGAACGTCGCCAAGATCGCTGACATCGCCGTGAATGATGCGCGCGCGGTTGCCGAGGCGCTTGGTTGCGAGACCGGCCATGCGCACGCTGCGATCGACCCCCACGACGCGGGCGCCGCGATCCAAGAGCCATTGACAATACCAGCCATGTCCGCAGCCCGCGTCCAGCACATCCCTGTCACGTACGTCGGGGAGCAGGGCAAGCGTTGCCGGGCGCTCGTAGAGCGCATTCCAGGGCCGCCGGTCGATCTCGGCCGCATAGCGCTCGGCGACGGTGTCGTAGTCGGTTGGCTCCGCCATGCAAGCCCCTGTTCGGCACACCAGCGACGGTCTGCGGGACGGCTGGCCCTAAGGCAATGGGCCGGCCTTGTCAAAGTGCGCGAAAGGGCCCGTATGCACGAGGCGCGGCACAGCCTATAAGGGGGCGCTTCGCGCCGGCGTGAATCCGGGTCCCGCGCGGCGAGCGACGTTGGTTCCGGCCTTCCCAGAGCGATGCAAGATGGCGAATGTGGTGGTGATGGGCGCCCAGTGGGGCGACGAGGGCAAGGGCAAGATCGTCGACTGGCTTTGCGAGCGCGCCGACATCGTCGTGC
>VBAB01000701.1 GCA_005888525.1 Alphaproteobacteria bacterium | reverse complement strand
GTGCCTTCTCGCCCGTCGGCCAGAACAACATCCCGATCAGCGCAAGCAGCACGACCAGGGGAATGTTCCTCGCCAGAGCTTTGGTGCCGCCCGCGAGCATCGCTGGCCCCGCGGGTGTCGCAAACAGGGTGCCGAGCAGCGCCAGCGGTGCCTGCACCGCCGCCTGCGAGACAGCGTCCGTGGCAACGGACGCCGTGTCGGTCGCCTCAACCTTGGTTTCCGCGGCCTCCTCCTCTTGCTCCTTGACGCTCACGACGAGTGCCGCCATGAGGCCGATCAGAGTGAAGGCGCCGCCAATCGTCAGGTAGGCGTAGAGGGACCCGAGCTTATCGACAAGAAACACCGTCGTCGCCGCAATGCCGAACCCAATTGCAACGATGAAGGGCACCGCCACCGACACTCGCATGAGATACTTGCCGACCAGCGATCCAGCGGCAGCCTTGGCGTCGTTGATCAGACCACGAAACATGGACGGTGCCCTTCAGCTTGGACGTTCTGTGGACGTTAGGACTTCCACAGCGCCCCGAGGACGAAGCCGACTACGGCGGCCATGGCCAACGTCGCCATGGGCTGGTCCTTGACCGACCTGTCGACGGCTCCCTTGAAGTTGCCGGCCACTTCCTGCACGCGCTCGGCGGCTTCGCGGCCCTGCTCGCCGACGCGATTGGCCACGTGCTCCGCCTGGTCGGCCATGCTTTTGAACTGGTCGGATGCCTTGTCGGCCATCCGCTCGAACTGGTCGGTGGCCTTTTCCTTGATGTCGTGCGTTGTCGAGCCCGAGTAGGCCGACTGGCCGCGAGGGGGGGTGCTCTGCGCCATCTCAATTGCTCCTTGTTAAGCCAAAGCTCTCTCGTGTTGGGATAACGCACCGGGCCTCGGATGGTTCATTCATTCCGGGAGGTCGGTACTTTCATTCCAGGAGGTCGGGACTTTCATTCCGGGAGGTCGGGACTTTCCTGCAAAAAGGCATGACCAAATGCCACGGTCAGGGACATCAGAAGGGTACGGCAAGGAAAGCGCCACCGGACCCCGCAACCAGGTGCAGAAAGCAATGGCGAGAAAAACCGCGAACGGATTGAGCTCGAGCCGGCGCCCTTTGAAAGCCGGCGTCAGGAACTGGCCTTCGAGCATTGTTATGACCAAATAAACGAGTAGGGCAACGACAGCTTCGCCCAGGGTGGGAATAGGTCAGCAGCCCAACCGCTCCGAGCGTGCCGACGGCGAGGGCCGGCCAATGTAGGGGATGTAGTTGGCGGTCTTGCGTTGTTCGTCATGGGGTGGGGTTTCTGGAGAGAAAGGTTCCCCTCACCACGCGCCCCGCATTGACCGCTTGCGACCAGACGGCTCCCCAGGCCGACGCGCTCTTGATGTCCCCCAGCGTGCGCAGCAGCCGTGCCCGCTGCGCCTCGGGCATGAGCGCCATGATCTTCGCCCACACTGCATCGACGTTGTAGGGCGCAACTGCAATGTCGACTCGCGCCGGCACGATCTCGTCGGCGGCCAGGCCCAGCTCCGCACCCGCCGCCTCCATGGCGCCGAGAATCGATTGGCACTTGGCGCGCGTCGTCTGGGTCAGATCATAGGGCGGATCCCACTCGTTGAAGGGGCGCAGGGCGTCGATGTGGGTGAGCACCATCAGCATCGGCGGGCGGCGCCGGCCGGGCTCGGCCGCAAAGTGTGCGCGGATGGCGGCGAGCGCGTTGGCGTCGATCTCGCGCGCGGCGCGCGCAGCCGAGCACACCCAAAGTATCATGTCGCAATCGTCGGCGGCTTCGATCAGGGGGCCGAGCTTTTCGGCGCCGGCAAGACCCGGACTGTCCACGATCAAGGCGGCGGGCAGTCCGTCGTGCGTGAGCCGGTAGCCCGTGAAACGGGCTGTTGCCGGCAGCGCGTCGACAGCCGCCTCCACCGCATTGGCGAGTGCATTCACCAGGCTCGACTTGCCGGCACCAGTCTGGCCCGCCACGAGGATGCGGATCGGCTCGGCTTCGCGCGCCTCTGCGGCCGTCATGTCGGCGCGCGACGCGGCGGAGACATGCGCGCGCAGCTGCTCGGCCGTGACGCGCAGGTTGCCGCCGTAAAGATCGATCGCGGCGCGCCCGACCTCCTTGACGAAGGCGCGCGCCAGCCGGCCTGCCAGGTGCTCGCGGCCGGCCTCGTAGAGTTGCCGCGTGAAGCGCTCGCGCAGCTCCTGCGTGGCCGCGGCAACCGGGTTGAGAAGCCGCACGATGCGCCACAGGTCGTACCCCTTCTCGGCCAGATGCAGTGCGCCGCGCCAGCGATAGAGCCACATGACCTGCGCCACCGTTATCCGATCGCCGAGCGGAAAGGAGCCGACCAGGAAGGCGCGCAAGTTGCCACTCGCGCGCTCGATGACGGCGAGTGCTTCCGGCACGGTGAACTGCAGCAATGGATCGCGTCGCTCGGGGTGCAGGCGCCTGGCCACCACCTC
>VBAB01000135.1 GCA_005888525.1 Alphaproteobacteria bacterium | reverse complement strand
AGATGGAGCCCAGCGTGATGCCGTTGATCATCTGCTGGAGGAAATATTCCATGCGCTTGTCCCGTCCCCCGAGTCTCCGGCCGTGAGGCTAGCAGAGGACGTGGGGCGGCTACAACGTAAGGGAAAGGTTGCCGAGATTTGCGGCAACACCACCGCGGCCTAGATCACATTATGCGTGCCGTCGCAGAAGGGCTTGTCGTCGGTGCTTTTGCAGCCGCAGAGGTTGAAGGTGCCGGAGCTGTCGGCCACGAAACGGTGCGGCTGCAGGGTCGTCGCCTTGTGCGAGCCGTCGCAGAAGGGCTGCTTGGCCGAGCGCCCGCACGTGCACCAGAAATAGGGTTTCCCGGCCTCCAGCGTTACCTGGTAGGGGCCCTTCTGGGCGCAGAGCGGCTCG
>VBAB01000134.1 GCA_005888525.1 Alphaproteobacteria bacterium | reverse complement strand
GTCCCGGCACCTTCATGAAGAAGGAGAGATAGGGATTGGCTGATATGCCGGGGTGCAGTTCCGCGGTGAAGACCTCCGCGCCGGCAAACGTGGCCGTGAACAGGTTGATGATGCTGCGCGGGATGGTCTTGCCGTCGGCGTCCTTGCGTTGGCCCGTCTCCATGACGTGCGAGATGAGGGTCTTGACCTCGATGACGTCGCCGACCTTGGCGCTGTCGGGCAGCTTGATGCGTGCTTTGGCCATGATGCTTCCAGCTCCCGCCTGTGGCGTCTCGGAATTGCCGACCACCTTCGCGGCTTGGTGTTCATCGGCAATTCCGAGACACAACACTAGCCGCCGCAACCGCCGATCGTCACCTTGACGTTGCGCTTGCTCGTCAGGAACCGTCCGTCGCTCAGCTCGGCGATGCCGATGACGTCCTGGGTGCGGGCGAGGCGCATGCGGCCTGCAACCGTCGCCTTGCCCGACAACGGCGAGAAGCGGAACACAGCCACGCCGGGCTGCGGATTGGCCGTGGCAATGATGTGGATGACCTTGACGCGGTCCGTCTCGGACATGGGGCTGTCGACGGAGATCGTGAAGGGCACCGTGTTGCCGTTCTCGGCGATTTCGGGCATGTCGATCAGCACCTTGCCCTCTATGGGCTTGGCGTCGCCCAGCACCTTCTTGACGGCCTGCTCCCAGCCCTGCGACGGGTCTTGCCCCACCACGGCGAAAGGCAACCCCAAGACGGCGATCCCCGCGCCGGCGCCCAGGGCAAATTCACGTCGACTGAGCCTGCTGGAATGCACCGCGAGCCTCACGCGTTTCTCCCTCGCCCCTAATGTAGGAGCCGCCGCCCTTCGTTCCAGGCCCATCAAGACCCAGGCCCGCGGTCCGCGCGGGCCTGGCGGCTCGGCCGCGCATTGCCAACAGCCCCTAACATCCTAGAATGCGCGCGCGCAAGGCACAACGCCAAGCCGCTGCTGCGGCAAGCGCGCAGGGAGTGAAAGATGTCGGAAATCTCCAGAAGGGATTTTGCCAAGCTTGCGGGGGCCGGCGGCTTGGGTGCGCTGGCGTCGTCGGGCTGGTCGCCGTTCGCCGTGGCGCAGGGGGCCGCGAAAGTGGTGATCGTTGGCGGAGGGGCGGGCGGCGCGACGGTGGCCCACTACATCAAGAAGGACGCGCCGGAGCTCGACGTCACGCTGATCGAGACCAATCCTATCTACAGCTCCTCGTTCTTCTCCAATCTCTATCTCGGGGGCTTTCGCACCCTGGAATCGCTCAACCACGCGTACGGTGGTCTCGGGCGGCTCGGTATCAAGGTGGTCCACGACACGGCAACCGACGTCGATACCTCGAAGAAGATGGTGAAGACCAAGGGCGGCCGCAGCTACAGATACGACAGGCTCGTGCTCTCGCCCGGCATCGACATCAAATACGACAGCATCCAAGGCTATTCGCGCGAGGTATCCCGCATCATGCCGCACGCCTACACGACCGCGGCCGTGGGCAAGCGCCAGCTCAAGCAGCAGCTGCTAGCGATGCGCGACGGGGGCACGGTTGTGCTTGTGCCGCCCAACAATCCCTATCGCTGCCCGCCCGGTCCTTACGAGCGGGCGTGCATGATCGCGCACTACCTGAAGACCAGGAAGCCGAAATCGAAGCTGGTGATCCTCGACCCCAAGAAAGCCTTCTCCAAGCAGCCGGTGATCTCGGAAGCCTTCGAGAGGTATTACAAGGACATCATCGAGCTCAATCTGAGCACGGAGATCGACGATTTCTCGGTGGCGAGCCTCGATCCCAAGACCAAGGAGATCGTCACCAAGGCCGGCAAGCGGGTGAAGGCGGACGTGGCCAACGTCATTCCCCAGCAGCGCGCCGGCGAGATCGCCGTCAAGGCGGGCTGCACCGAGGGGGACTGGTGCCCGGTCAATCCAGACAATTTCGCCTCCAAGAAAGTGAAGGACGTGTACGTGCTGGGCGATGCGGCGATCGCCGTGGAAATGCCCAAGTCGGCGTTCTCGGCCAACAGCCAGGCCAAAGTCGTGGCGTCCGATATTCTCGCCGACCTCGCCAAGAAAGAGCGGTTCCCAGCGCGCTACCGCAACACCTGCTGGTCGCTGCTGGCGCCCGACGACAACGTCAAGATCGGCGCCAACTACGCGCCCAAGGACGGCAAGCTCGACCCCTCCGGTGGGTTCGTGTCGCAGAAGGGCGAGCCCGCCGACGTGCGCAAGCAGAACTATCAGGAGAGCATCGGCTGGTACGAAGCCATCACCGCCGACATGTTCGCCAGACCCGTGGCCGCGGCCCCCCCGGCCGAACAGAAGAAGGGGGGTTAGCGGGTCGGATTGTGCGCGGCGCAGGTCGCGTCGAGCGTCAGCGATGATGCAATGCGAAGCGATGACCCATTCTACTTCTTCTGCGGGTTGGGCAGCGAGGCGTAGTAGGCGGCGAGCGCGCGGATTTGGGTGTCGTCGAGGGACTTGACCACGGACACCATGACCGGGTTGGTGCGCTCGCCCGTGCGATAGAACTCGAGCGTCTTGGTGAAGCGGTCGGCGCCCCAGCCGATGATCGAGGGGATGCCGTTGTCGGCGCCGTCGATGCGGTGGCAACCCGTGCACTCCTGCGCCAGGTGTCGGCCATAGCTCCTGGCCTTGGCATCGTCGTCGGCGGCGGCAGCCACGCAAAGCGCGCCGAGGCCTACGGCCAGCGTAAGCGGAGCAAAGCAGTCGCGCATCTGCATCTCCTGGCGGGTTTGGATAGCAAATTCACCGGGCTGAATAGGCAACGCGAACCTTTTCGCGCAACCGCCAAACCCGCTATACTGAAAAATAGCGATCACCCGTCTATCAAGGAGCCGGCAGGCCGCGCGGGTATCAGGACGCCCGGTTGCGGCCTTAAGTTGACGTAAACGTCAACTTTGGATACTGCTGAGATCTCGAATTCTCTAGACGAGCGGACGGCGCTGGGTGCCGTCGGGAGGCCGGATCATGACGGCGATAGTCGTATACACCTTGCTATGCGTGGCCGGCATCTTCGTGCTTGCCATGCGCCGGGCGCCGATCTGGGGCTGGGCTGCAGCCGCCGCGCTCGCGGTCCTGGTGTGGCGGACTGGACTAGTCTACGGCAATTGGCACGAGCCGCCGTTCAACCTGCTGGGGATTCTCGCCTGGTTGCCGGTCGTCGTTCTCGCCGGCCTCTCTATCCCGCCGTTGCGGCGCGTCGCGCTGATCACGCCGCTCTTCCACAAGATCAAGGGCATCCTCCCCCGGGTGTCGGCCACGGAGCAGGAAGCCCTGAACGCCGGAACCATCGGCTTCGATGCGGAGCTGTTCTCGGGCCAGCCCAATTGGGAGAAGCTGCGCGCCGTCCCGCCGATCACGCTGACGGAGGAGGAGAAGGCGTTCCTGGAAGGGCCGACGCATGAGCTGTGCGGGATGGTCAACGACTGGATGATCCGCCATCAGGACAAAGAGATCCCCGAGGAGGTCTGGAGCTTCGTCAAGAAGCACGGCTTCCTCGGCATGCTCATCTCCAAGGAGCACGGGGGTCTGGGCTTTTCCCCGCAGGCGCAGTCGCTGGTGCTGGGCAAGATCGCCTCGCGCTCACCCGACGTGTGCACCATCGTCATGGTGCCGAACTCGCTGGGGCCGGGCGAGCTGATCGAGAAGTACGGCACGCCCGAGCAGAAGCACTACTACCTGCCGCGCCTGGCCAAGGGGCTGGAGGTACCGTGCTTCTCGCTGACGGGGCCGACCTCGGGCTCGGACGCCGCCACCATGCGTGACGTGGGCTACGTCACGCGCGGCCGGCACGAGGGCAAGGAGGTGGTGGGCATCCGCCTCTCCTGGGAGAAGCGCTACATCACGCTGGGGCCGAACGCGACGCTGGTGGGCCTCGCCTTCCGCCTGTTCGACCCGGAGAATATCCTGGGCCGCGGCGAGGACATCGGCATCACCGTCGCCCTCGTTCCGGCCAAGCATCCCGGCGTCAACATCGGCCGCCGGCATCTGCCCTCGGGCACCGCGTTCCCGAACGGGCCCAACTGGGGCAAGGACGTTTTCATCCCCATGGATTGGGTGATCGGCGGCGACAAGATGGCCGGTCAGGGCTGGCGCATGCTGATGGAGTGCCTGGCCGCGGGCCGGTCCATCTCGCTGCCGTCCTCATCGGCCGCCGGCGCCAAGTCGCTGCTTCGCAATACCAGCGCCTACGCCCGCATCCGCAAGCAGTTCGACCTGCCGATCGGCAAGATGGAGGGGCTGGAGGAGCCCTTGGCGCGCATGGTGGAGGTCGCCTACGTCAACGAGGCGGCCCGCGGCGTCACCGCCTCCATGGTGAGCCGCGGCGAGCGGCCTTCCGTCATCTCGGCCATCATGAAATATCAGTCGACCGAGCGCCTGCGCCGCTCGCTGAACGACGCCATGGACCTGCACGGCGGTCGCGCCGTGTGCGACGGGCCGACCAACTACCTGCAGTCGGCCTACCAGATGATGCCGGTCGGCATCACGGTGGAGGGTGCCAACATCCTCACGCGCTCGCTCATCACGTTCGCGCAAGGGGCGCTGCGCTCGCACCCCTATCTCTACCAGGAGATCCAGGCCTGCCAGGACGCGGACGAGGAGCGCGGGCTGGCGCTGTTCGAGGTGGCGTTCTGCAACCACGTCTCCTTCTCGCTCTCGAACACGTTCGGAGCCTTCTTCCACAACGTCACCTTCGGGCTGTTCGGGCACGTGCCGGAGAAGGCCTACGGCACGGCCGAATGGTACCGGCAGCTGTGGCGGGCATCGCGCAACTTCGCCTTCGTCGCCGACCTGACAGTCGCCGTCCTCGGCGGCGGGCTCAAGACCAAGCAGAAGCTCACGGGCCGCCTCGCCGACGCGCTCTCCGAGCTCTATCTGCTGTGCTGCGTGCTCAAGCGCTACGAGGACGACGGCAAGCCCGCCAACGACCGCCACATCGTGGCGCTCGTGGCCCAGAATTGTCTCTTCAAGTTCCAGGAGGCGCTGCGCGGCACCATCGACAACTTCCCCGTCACGTCGGCGCGCTGGCTGATGCGAGCGGTCGTATTCCCATTCGGTGCCCACTACAAGCCGGCGCCGGATTGGCTCGGCCACAAGGTCGTCGAGCTCGTCCTGGCTCCCGGCGAGGTCCGCGACCGGCTCACCCGCTTCATCTATGTCACGAATGACGTCAACGATCCAATCGGCCTGCTGGAGGTGACACTCACCAAGGTGGTGGCCGCCGAAGCCGCGGAGAAGAAGCTCGACCGCGCGGTGCGGGCCGGCCAGGTGCACCGCGTGCACGGCACGGACTGGATCGGGGACGCGGCCAAGCAGGGCGTCATCAGCGACGGCGAGGCCCAGCTGTTGCGCGAGGTGGAGCAACTCACCGCGCGGGTGATCGCCGTCGACCATTTCGATCCGGCCGAGGTGAAGCCGCACTACATGACGGCCGGGCATAACACGCGGGCCATGCAGAGCGCCGCGGCAGAATAGCGATTGTGCGATGGTGAAAGTCCGGCGAGACGTCTGCGCAGTGCTGCCCCTCTCCCCTCTGGGGAGAGGACGTGAGGCCATGAGTTACGGGCGCGTCCGTTATGCGCGCTACGAGCACACCATCAATGGCGCGACCGTAACTCATTTGGCCGAACTGGTGAGGGGGAACTTGTTTGTGCGCATGAAGGCCCCCTCATCCGCCCTTCGGGCACCTTCTCCCCAAGGGGAGAAGGGTCGCTCTCGGCTTTCGGAGTAAAACCCATGATCGATGTGAGCACATTGCGGGACTGGCGTTTCTCGATCGACATGCAGGGCATCGCCTGGGCGGTGTTCGACCGGGAGGGCGAGAGCCAGAACTCGCTGGGCCAGCGGCCGCTGGAAGAGCTGGCCATGATCATCGAGCGCGTCGACGAGGGCGCGCGCGACAAATCGATCCGCGGGCTGGTCTTCATGTCAGGCAAGGAGAAGGGGTTCATCGTCGGTGCCGACGTGCGCGAGTTCGAGAAGCTCGCCGACGAGCGCCAGGTGGCCGACAGCATCGCGCAGGTCAACGGCTACCTCGATCGCCTCGAGCGTCTGCCGATCCCGGTGGTGTGCTGCATCCACGGCTTCTGCCTCGGTGGCGGCCTGGAGCTGGCCCTGGCGTGCCATTGGCGCATCGCCACGCGCGACGACGCCACCCGCATCGGCTTCCCCGAAGTGAAGCTGGGGCTGTTTCCCGGCTTCAACGGCACGGTGCGATCCATCCGGCAGGCAGGCGCGTTCTCCGCCATGCCGCTGATGCTGACGGGCTCGTTCATACGCGCCACCGCCGCGCGCGGCATGGGCCTCATCGACGAGCTGGTGCCGAGCCCGCTGAACCTGCGCTGGGCGGCGCGCAAGGCGATCGAGCGCAAGCGCAAGTCGAAGCCGGCGGGCGGTTGGCGGGCGCTCACACGGATGTGGCCGGCGCGCGGGCTCTTAGCGAGCAAGTTCCGCTCCGAGACGGCCAAGAAGGTGCGCGAGGAGCACTACCCCTCGCCGTTCCGCCTGATCGACCTATTCGAGACCCATGCCGGCAACCTCGACGGCATGAAGGTGGCCGAGACGCGCGCGTTTGCTCCTTTGATGGTCGGCGAGACCTCGAAGAACCTGCGCCGTGTGTTCAAGTTGTCCGAGATGATGAAGGCGCAGACGCCCAAGGGCCTCGCCTTCAAGCCGCTGCGCGTGCATGTGATCGGCGCCGGCGTGATGGGCGCCGACATCGCCGGCTGGTGCGTCGCCTCCGGCATGGAGGTGTCGCTGCAGGACGTGAGCGCGGAGCAGATCGCCAAGGGCATCGCCGCGCAGAAAAAGCTGTTCAACCGCAAGTTCAGGACCAAGCCGCAGCGCGACGCGGCGCTTGCGCGCCTGATCGCCGACCCCAAGGGCGCCAATATCGGCCGGGCCGACGTCGTCATCGAGGCGATCGTCGAGAAACTGGAGGTCAAGCAGAACCTGTTCAAGTCGATCGAGGCTCGGCTCAAGCCGGGCGCCGTGCTCGCAACCAACACCTCCTCCATCATGATCGAGGAGATTGCCGCCCCGCTTGCCGATCCGAGCCGGTTGATCGGCATCCACTTCTTCAACCCCGTGGCGCAGCTGCCGCTTGTCGAGGTGATCAGGGGCGCCCAGACGCGCGAGGAGGAGGTCGGCAAGGGCTGCGCCTTCGTCGCCGCCATCGACAAGTTCCCGCTGATCGTCAAGAGCAGCCCCGGCTTCCTCGTCAACCGCGTGCTGGCGCCCTACATGATGGCCGCCATGCAGCGCGTGGAGCGGGGCGAGGCCAAGGAGAAGATCGACGAGGCCGCGCGCACGTTCGGCATGCCCATGGGCCCGGTCGAGCTCGCCGACACGGTGGGGCTCGACGTGTGCGCCCACGTCGGCAAGATCCTGAACCTGGGTCCGGGCGGCCCGACCAAGCTCGACGAGATGGTGGCGGCGGGCAAGCTCGGCAAGAAGTCGGGCGAAGGCTTCTACGTCTGGAAGGACGGCAAGCCCGAGAAGGCCGAGCCCGAGACGCCCTACGACAAGTTCGAGCTGGAGCGGCTGGGGCGCGAGCTGGTCGATCCGCTGATCCGCGAAGCCCAGCGCGTGCGCGACGAGAAGATCGTCGAGAGCGGTGACCTGGTCGACGCGGGCGTGATCTTCGGCACCGGCTTTGCGCCGTTCCGCGGCGGCCCGCTGCACTTCGCGGCCAACGAGCAGAGGTCGAACGTCGAAGTGCTGCGGCGCACGGCGGCGGAGTGATCGGTAGGTGTCAGACCCTCTGGGTCTGACACCATGACGCAACGGTGAAAATAGCGGTTGGAGCAATGGTGTCAGACCCAGAGGGTCTGACACCGATCAGTCCGGAGACCCAGATGGACCAGACCCTGCGGCGCGTGGCGGTGATCGGCGGCGTGCGCATCCCGTTCTGCCGCTCCAACACGCTCTATGCCGACAAGTCGAACCTGGAGATGCTGACCGCGGTGCTGACCGGGCTGGTCGACAAGTACAGCCTCAGGGGCGTGCACATCGACGAGGCGATCGGCGGCGCCGTCGTCACGCACTCCAAGGACTGGAACCTGGCCCGCGAGGCGGTGCTCAGCACCAAGCTGGCGCCGACCACGCCCGGCATCACTATCCAGCAGGCGTGCGGGACCAGTCTGCAGGCGGCGTCGATGATCCAGGCCAAGATCGCCACCGGCGAGATCGAGTGCGGCATCGCCATGGGCTCCGACACCACCTCGGACGCGCCGATCGTCTTCAAGGAGAAGTTCGCGCACCGGCTGGTCGAGGCGCAGAACGCCAAGTCGATGGGGCAGAGGCTCGCCGCCTTCAAGGGCTTCTCGCCGGGCGAGTTGGCGCCGCAGCCGCCCAGCGTCAGCGAGCCGCGCACGGGCCTGTCCATGGGTCAGCACGCCGAGCTGATGGCGCAGGAGTGGAAGATCAGCAGAGCCGAGCAGGATCAACTGGCCTACGAGAGCCACAGGAAGGCGGCGGAGGCCTACCGCTCGGGCTACATGGACGACCTGATCGTGCCGTTCGGCGGTGTGTTTCGCGACAACAACCTGCGCGAGGATATCAGCCTCGATAAGATCGCCACGCTCAAGACGTCGTTCGACAAGTCCGAGCGCGGCACCCTGACTGCGGCCAACTCCACTCCGCTCACCGATGGCGCCGCGGCCGTGCTGCTGGCATCGGAGGAGTGGGCGGCCAAGCGCGCCCTGCCGGTGCAGGCCTATCTCACCTACGCGCAGACGTCGGCCAACAATTTCGTCGAGGGCGAGGGGCTGCTGATGGCGCCGACGATTGCGGTGTCGCGCATGCTCGAGCGCGCCCAGCTCAAGCTGCAGGACTTCGACTTCTACGAGATCCACGAGGCTTTCGCCGCGCAGGTGCTGGCGACGCTGAAGGCCTTCGAGGACCCGGTCTATTGCAAGAAATATCTGGGCCGCGACTCTCCGCTCGGCTCCATCGATCGCGCCAAGCTCAACGTCAAGGGCTCGAGCCTCGCCTTTGGCCATCCGTTCGCGGCGACCGGCGCGCGCATCATCGGCAACCTCGCCAAACTGCTCTCCGAGCACGGCGGGCGCGGGCTGATCTCCGTGTGCACGGCGGGCGGCATGGGCGTGGCCGCGATCATGGAGGGCCGCAAGGCCGCCGAGATGCGCATGGCGGCTTGAGCGCATGGACCGAGCGCGGGGTTATTCGCCGCAACGCACCGTGATCAACTGCGCGATGTTCGGAAAGTATTTTTGACACGCGCACGCTGCTTCGGGCCCATCCTCGACAGGGTTAACGCCCCAATCGTGGCGGCATC
>VBAB01000700.1 GCA_005888525.1 Alphaproteobacteria bacterium | reverse complement strand
CAGTACTTCGTCGAGACGGGTGAGCCCGAGCGCCGGCACTTCATCGGCCGCAGGCAGAGCTACCACGGCAACACGCTGGGCGCGCTGGCGGTGGGTGGCAACGAATGGCGCCGCAAGCAGTTCGCGCCGCTGCTGATCGAGACGCACCACGTCTCCGCCTGCTTCGAGTACCGCGGCAAGCGGGCGGATGAAACGCCGCGCCAGTACGGCGAGCGCCTTGCCCAGGAGCTCGAGGCCAAAATCCAGAAGCTGGGGCCCAAGACGGTGATCGCCTTCATCGCCGAGACTGTCGGCGGCGCCACGGCCGGCGCGATTGCGCCGGTCGAAGGCTACTTCAAGCGCGTGCGCTCGATCTGCGACCGCCACGGCATCCTGCTGATCCTCGACGAGGTGATGTGCGGCATGGGGCGCACCGGCACGCTGCACGCCTGCGAGCAGGAAGGCATCGCGCCCGACCTGATGGCGATCGCCAAAGGGCTCGGCGGCGGCTTTGCGCCGATCGGCGCCGTGCTCGTGGGGGGCAGGATCATTGAAGCCTTCGCCAAGGGATCGGGCCTTTTCCAGCATGGGCACACCTATCTCGGCCATCCGCTCGCCTGCGCCGGCGCGCTCGCCGTGCAGCAGGTGATCCGGCGCGATCATCTGCTGGCCAACGTGCGCCGCCAGGGCGAGCACCTGACGCGGCGGCTCGGAGAGCGCTTCGGTAACCACCATCACGTCGGCGACGTGCGGGGACGCGGCCTGTTCCAGGCCATCGAGCTGGTGGCCGACCGCGGCAGCAAGGCGACGTTCGATCCGAAACACAAGCTGCACGCCCGCATCAAACAGCACGCGATGGCGCGTGGGCTGATGGTCTACCCCATGGGTGGCACCATCGATGGCGTCAACGGCGACCACGTGCTGCTGGCGCCACCGTTCATCTGCTCCGAGCGAGACATCGACACCATCGTCGAGCGGCTCGGAGACGCGGTGGATGCGGCGATTGCATCTCTGCCGTCAGCATCGTAGCAAGTGCGGGTCTCGAGATCAGGGAGCGAGTAGATGAGCAAGTTCAGGTTTGCCACGGCCGGTCTGGCCGCGCTGGCGGCGCTGGGAACCGCGACGGTCGCGACGGCCCAGGAGCAGAGGTTCACCACCATCGGCACCGGCGGCGTCACCGGGGTCTACTACGCGGTGGGCGGGGCGGTGTGCCGGCTGCTCAACAAGGATCGCAAGGCGCACGGCATCCGCTGCTCGGTGGAATCGACCGG
Source organism: Alphaproteobacteria bacterium (assembly GCA_005888525.1). Classification (GTDB taxonomy): domain Bacteria; phylum Pseudomonadota; class Alphaproteobacteria; order Rhizobiales; family Hyphomicrobiaceae; genus AWTP1-13. The sequence continues at coordinate 713 of VBAB01000700.1, read as the reverse complement.
CGGCTCGGCCTTCAACGTCAACACCATCAAGGCCGGCGAGCTCGACTTCGGCATGGCCCAGTCCGACGTGCACTACAACGCCGCCAAGGGCCTCGGACAGTTCAAGGATGCCGGCGCCTACGCCGATCTGCGCTCGGTCTATTCGGTGCATCCCGAGCCCTTCACGGTGCTGGCGCGCAAGGAGCTGAACGCCGCCAAGTTCGAGGACCTGAAGGGCAAGCGCGTCAACGTCGGCAACCCCGGCTCCGGCACCCGCGCGTCGATGGACGAGCTGCTCGAGGCGCTGGGGTGGAAGATCTCCGACTTCTCGCTCGCCTCCGAGCTCAAGGCCGACGAGCACGGGCCAGCGCTCTGCGACAACAAGATCGATGCCTTCTACTATGGCGTCGGCCACCCCTCGGCCAACATCCAGGACCCGACCACGAGCTGCGGGGCCAAGCTGGTCTCGATCGGCGGGCCCGCGGTCGACAAGCTGCTCTCCGGCAAGCCGTACTATGCCAAGGCCATCATCCCCGGTGGCATGTACGCCAACAACCCGCAGCCCACCGAGACCTACGGCGTGATGGCGACGCTCGTCACCTCGGCCAAGGTGCCGGAGGCCGTCGTCTACCAGCTGGCGAAGGCGACCTTCGACAACTTCGAGGAGTTCAAGAAGCTGCACCCCGCCTTCGCCAACCTGAAGGCCGAGGAGATGGTCAAGAACGGCCTCTCCG
>VBAB01000699.1 GCA_005888525.1 Alphaproteobacteria bacterium | reverse complement strand
GCATCGGCGAGGATCGCCAACAGCAGGCCGAGACCTTGCCTCCCCGTCGCCGCCACGAGCCCCAACTCGGCCATGTGTGCCCGCAGCGCGTTGATGGTCTGCGTGCGCTGCCGCAGCAGCAGATCGCGCACCCGGTGCTGCATCAGTCGCCCTTGCTGCTCGGGCGTCTTGAGCGCCACAAAGCGCATCGAGGGACGGCTCACCGCCTCGCAGATCGCCGCCGCGTCCGCCGCATCGGTCTTGTCGCGCTTCACATAGGCCTTCACGTCCCGCGCTGGCATCAGCCGAACGTCGTGACCGAGCTTCCTGAGCTCGCGCGCCCAGTAATGCGCCCCCGCGCACGCTTCCATCCCAACCAGGCACGGCGGCAGCTTGGCGAAGGTGGAGAGCACCTGGCCGCGCCGCAATTGCTTCTTCAACACCACCTTGCCCTCGGCACTGACGCCGTGCGCCTGAAACACGTTCTTGGCGAGATCCAAACCGATCGTGCTAACCTGCATGTGGACGGCTCCCTCATGGTGATTCGTTCGACAACGACCACCCTATGGCACTTCGATGCCGGGAGCGGGCGCCGTCCACCTCATCAGGACTAGGGGCGGTACGCTTGCTCGGTCAGCGTTGCGGCGCCCGCTGCAACTCTAAGAAGGCGGCGTTGAACTGGGGCGCCGCCTCGTAGGCCACCCAGTGGCCGGCGCCCTCGATGAGGCGCACCTCCAGCTCGGGGTGATGCCGGCGCAGGATCTCGAGCCGCGTCTCGATCGATGGTCTGGCAATGATGTCGCGCGTGCCCCAGATCGTCTTGACCGGCGCCGTCACCTTCTCCAGCGCGCGGGCAAGGTTATCGGTGGCCGCGAACGGACGGCTGCGGAATCGGGCACGTTTGATGTTCTCGCCTTGCAGGTGGACCGCCAGAGAGTCGATGTTGGCCGGATCGGCAAACATCAACACCGCCAGGTTCTGGCGGAATACGGCTGCAATCTCCGCCGGGCTCATGCCGGGGCGCTGCTTGGCGAACGGCTCGCGCGGGTCGGCGCGCAGCCCGAGAGCCGCCACTCCGATCAGCGTCAGGGCGCACACCCGGTCGCCCAGCACGGCGGCCGACAGGCCCGCGACCTGACCGCCGAACGAGAAGCCGGCCAATCTGAGCTTCGTGTGGCTGGGGAACAGCTGGTCGAGCCCGGCGAGAACGACGTCGGCGATGCTCGCCGGCACCCACGGCTTGGGCGGCATGGCCGAGTCGCCGAGGCCCGGGATGTCGGCGAGCCACAGCTCATAGTGCTTCGACAGTTCTGAGATGTTGCGGATCCAGTGGGTCCACGAGCCGGAGCCGCCGTGGAACAACACCAGCGGCTCGCCTTTCCCCCAAACGCGCCACACCATCGAGCCATCGCCGCACGGCGTCCGCACCTTGCGGGCGGTCCGGGCGATGGCATCGACGACGGCGGCCGGATCGCCGCCCGCCACCAGAAAAGGGCTCTCGCTCGACATGCTGGGCTTGTGCATTCTCGGATCGTGCAATTGGCTGCGGATGGCGGTCGTCGGCGCTGCCAACCTCGCACGAACCGATGCCGGCGTCAGCCCTCGGGCCCGCATGGCAGGCATTTACACTTCTCTTGTCGCACCGGATCGAAGGCCGGTCCAATTTCAGCCCCTTGTAACTACTACCCCCAGGGGAGTATATTAGAAGCTGGCGGGATCGTGCGGGTATTCAAAACTAGAGCCTTTGCCCGCTTCGCGTGCCGCGAGTGGATCGATGATGCGGCACTCGCAGACGCTGTCGGGAGAGCCGAGCGCGGCCAGATCGACGCAGACCTGGGCGGTGGTGTCATCAAGCAGCGCGTGGCTCGTCGCGGTGCAGGCCGCTCCGGCGGCTTCCGTACTATCATCGCCTACCAAGCCCAGGGGATGAGCATCTTCCTCTACGGCTTTGCCAAGAACGAGCGCGAGAACATAAGCAGTAACGAACTGAAGGACCTTCGCAAGGCTGCCCGCTTTTATTTCGGCCTGAACCGCGAGGATCTCGAAACGGCTGTGACAGCAGGCACATTGATGGAGATCCGCGATGCCTAAGAAGTACAAGAGCAAGATCGCCGCGGCCGTGCACGAGGCCATGCAGGACGCCTACGTTATCGGCCTGATGGACAAGAAGACGATGCGCGAATTCGATCAGTCTTGCCTGACCACGGTTGGCCGTCTCTCTCCCAAGCAAATCAAGAAGATTCGCGAGCGCGAAGGCGTGAGCCAAGCCGTGCTCGCTCGTCACCTCAACGTCGAGACCAAGCTGGTCGGCGAATGGGAGCGCGGCGAAAAGGAGCCGTCCGGCCCCTCACTGAAGCTGCTTGCGCTCGTGCAGGCCAAAGGCCTTGACGCCATAGCCTGAAGCTGCTCGGAAACGCCACACGCAGTTCGTTCTGACGGGAACATGAGGAAGGGCGAGGAGAAAGCCAATGGCCACGCCAGCCGCAGCGAAGGCAACCAACAAGCTCAAGATCGCCGTCATTCCCGGCGACGGCATCGGCAACGAGGTGGTGCCCGAGGGCATTCGGGTGCTGGAGGCGGTGGGCGCGCGCTTCGGGCTGGACTATGCTTGGGACCATTACGATTGGTCGTGCCAGCGCTTCGCCA
>VBAB01000698.1 GCA_005888525.1 Alphaproteobacteria bacterium | reverse complement strand
CCTGCAGGCTCTGCCGCCCGCCAATGCCGCTCTGCCTCGGCCTCTCACGCGAGCTTATAACTCTTCCACCGCAGGCAGGTCTAGACATGCGCCTGGGGTTAGAGCACCAACTGTGCCGACGGTGCGGCCCTCGAATAGTGGCGTTCCTAGCCCGGCGCCCCGCAGCCGATAGCCGATGCCGGTCTCGGTCGCGAGATGGTGCGGGCGCTCGGGATCTGTCTCGACCTTGCGCCGCAGCTGGTGCACGCAAACCCGCACTTGCCGGGACTGATCCCGCAAACGCGCACCCAATCTCGCCAACACGGTGCTCGGTATGCCCCCGCTCTCACAACAGACGGGAGACCACTCAGCTTGCCGGGGCGGAGGCCTCGAACCTCGACCTCGAGTTTCTTGCCCGCCGCAAAGGCTGCCTACTCGAACGGGTCGCAGCTCAGGGCGATCTGGGCCAGGTCTTGATCCACGACGGACAATATCACAATTGCATCAATATCTTATATGACATTGGCCGACGACCTTCGCGCGGCAGCAGTCCCGAGTTGCGCAACCGGCATCGCTGCTTTGACCATGGGGACGGCGACCCGGCTGTTCTTGGCATGGAAGGCGGCGTACAAGCCCCACGCGAAGCGTCACGAAGATGGCCGTCCATGGCACCTGCATCCATTGCTGCTCCCAAGAGCGCCAAGCAAGATGAGGCGCAGGCGCGTCAGTTCTGGCCGCTGGCGCTTGGCGCTGTCGGTGTTGTCTACGGTGATATCGGCACCAGCCCGATCTACGCCTTTCGCGAAGCCGTCGTTGCCGCGACCGGTGAAGCCGTCGTCGCGCACAATACCGTGCTGGGCATCCTTTCGCTGATCGTGTGGTCGCTGTTCCTGCTCGTGACGCTCAAGTACGTGTTCGTTCTTTTGCGAGCGGACTTCAACGGCGAGGGCGGTACCTTTGCGTTGATGGCGCTTGCGCAGGCAGTGGCACAGCGCAGCAAGCATGTCATCTTGATCCTGGGCGTCGCCGGCGCATCCTTCCTTTACGGCGACGCAGCCATCACGCCGGCACTCTCGGTCATTTCGGCCGTGGAGGGCCTCAAAGTCATCGCGCCGGCTTTCGACAAGGCGGTGGTGCCCCTCTCGATCGTCATTCTCATCGGGCTCTTTGCCATGCAGGGCCGCGGAACGGCCAAGGTCGCCGCCTTGTTCGGCCCGATCATCGTGCTGTGGTTCGCGGTCCTCGCGGTTATCGGCGTGATCTGCATTGCCGAGGAGCCTCGGGTGCTCGCCGCGTTCAATCCGGCCTACGGCGCCAATTTTCTCCTCCACAGCGGTCTGATCGGGCTGACCGTGCTGGGCCTCGTGTTCCTCGCCGTCACGGGAGCCGAAACTCTCTACGCCGATCTCGGCCACTTCGGTCGCAAACCGATCCAGGCTGCCTGGCTCGGTTTGGCGCTGCCCGCGCTCACACTCAACTACCTGGGACAGGGCGCGCTCGTGCTCGGCCAGCCGGCAGCCATCGAGAACCCCTTCTTCCTCATGTTCCCGAGCTGGGCGCTGTGGCCGGTCGTGCTGCTGACGACGGTGGCGACGGTGATCGCCAGCCAGGCCGTAATTACAGGCGCCTATTCCATCACCCGTCAGGCCATTCAGCTCGGGCTCCTCCCGCGCTTGGGAATTCGCCACACGTCGGGAGAGATGGCCGGCCAGATCTACCTGCCGCGCATCAACTGGCTGTTGCTGCTCGCCGTGTTGCTCCTGGTCGCCATCTTCAAGAGCTCCAGCGCGCTGGCCGCAGCCTATGGCGTCGCCGTCACGGCGACGATGATCACGACCTCGCTAATGGCGTTTTTCGTCTTCTGGAAGCTGTGGCAATGGCCCCTGTGGCGGGTTGCCGCCCTGATCGTTCCGCTGCTGCTCATCGAGCAAATATTCTTCGCTGCCAACGTCATCAAGATCTTCGAAGGCGCCTGGGTGCCCCTCGCGATCGCCGTTGCGCTCATGCTCGTCATGCTGACCTGGATCAAAGGCGCGGCCATCCTCAATAAGGTCTCCCGCAAGCAGGATGCCTCGCTCGATTGGCTGGTGAACACGCTCGAGAAGAAGCCCCCGCATCGCGTCAATGGCACCGCGGTGTTCTTGACCGGCAATCCGCACGCGGCACCGTCGGCGCTGCTCCACAATCTGAAGCACAATCACATGCTGCACGAGCGCAATATCATTCTGACCATCAAGACGGCCGACCTGCCGCGCGTCCCCAACAATGAGCGGGTCAAGGTCGAGCGTCTTTCCGACACCTTCACCGGCGTGAGCCTGGCTTATGGCTTCATGGAGACGCCGAACGTCGAGCGGGGTCTGCTGCTGTGTCGCAAGCGCGGCCTCAACGTGGACCTCGCGGCAACCTCGTTCTTCCTGTCGCGCCGCGTGTTGCGTCCAACCTCGCGCTCGCAGATGCCCCGCTGGCAGGAGACGCTGTTCATCTGGCTCGCCGGCAGCGCCGA
>VBAB01000697.1 GCA_005888525.1 Alphaproteobacteria bacterium | reverse complement strand
TTCCAGTAGCGCGGCGTGAAGCCGGCGATGGGCCCGAGGTGCACGTCGGTCAGGTGGGCAATGGTGATTGCTGCGGACATTGGCTGCGACTGAGTAGCGGCTTTACCGCGGCTTGCCAAATCCGGTCTGGGGTTGAAAGGTGCGCCCGGTCGACCTTGTGGATGCCGGAGCGGCGGTGACTACCAATCCCGTTCTCATAAGGGTGTTGCAGCGCTACTGGCGCCTCAGGCGCGGCCTGACCATGGGCGCCCAGGCCGTTGTCCTCGATCGCGACGACCGCGTGCTGCTGGTGCGGCACGGCTACCAGCCTGGCTGGCACTTTCCGGGCGGCGGCGTCGAGAGCAGGGAGACGGTGTCGCACGCGCTGGCACGCGAGCTGGAAGAGGAGGTTGGCGTGAAGCTGTCCGCGCCGGCACAGCTGTTCGGCATTTACGCGAACTTCGCGAGCTTCCCCGGCGACCACATCGCCCTGTTCGTGGTGCGCGATTGGAAGCAGGAGCGCATGCCACAGCCCAACATGGAGATCCGTGAGCAGGGCTTCTTCTCCGCCGATGCCTTGCCGGACGAAACAACCAACGGTACACGGCGCCGGGTCGCCGAGGTCTTGGGCGGTGCGCCGAGGAGCGAGAGCTGGTGAGCCTGTCTCGAGACATCATCGTGCGGCCTGCTGGGCCGGAAGACAGCGCCGAGATCCGGGCGCTGCACGTGCGCGCCTTCGGGCCGGGCCGCTTTGCCCGCACTGCCTACCGTTTGCGCGAGGGCACGGAGGAATTCTCGCCGTTCTGCCGCGTCTGCCGCATCGATGGGCAGCTCGTTGCGGCCGTGCGCTTCACCCCGATCCTGATCGGCGGTCGCGACGGCGCGCTGCTGCTGGGGCCGCTCGCCGTCGATCCGGCGTTCGCCAATCAGGGTTACGGGCGCGGGCTCGTGGGCGGAGCGCTCGAGGCGGCGCGCGGCGCGGGCATTGCGCTGGTGCTCTTGGTCGGCGATGAGCCTTACTATGCCAGGCTCGGCTTCCGCCGCGTCCCGCGCGGCCAGATCACGCTTCCCGGTCCGGTCGATCCGGAGCGGCTGCTGATCGTGGAGCTGGTGCCTGGAGCCCTGGCGAAATATTCGGGCCTCGTTGCCAGAGGTTGACCGCTCGAGCTAGCGGCGGAAGAACACGTCCACGCGCATTCCCGGAAGCAGGGGTACGCTACCCTCGAGATCGATCACGACCTCCATGACCTCGACGTCGGTCGCACGACGGGCTCCGCGCGAGCCCATCCGCGGCATGGCCAGAGATGGCGCGATCTCCACCACCTTGCCGTCGAATTCCTTGTTCGCGTGCGCGGTAGTCTTCACGAACACCCGCTGGTCCTTCTTGATCTTGCCGACGTCGGGCTCGTCCACCTCGGCGCGCACGCGCACGATCGACATGTCGCCCATGACCACGAGCGGGAACTCCACGGAAGGCGCCACCAGCTCTCCGAGCTTGGCGTTGATCTGCAAGACGGTGCCGGCAATGGGTGCGCGGATGCGTGTCTTGTCCAGGACCGTCTCCGCCAGCGTCACGTCTGAGCGGGCAGCGATGAGCGCTGCCTCCAGGCCATTCGGAAGAGGCATGCCTGATTTGTTCTGGGCGGTGGCGAACGCCGATTGCTCCTGCCGCAGCCTGTCCTGCGCATCTGAAAGCCGCCGGCGGGCGTTCACCAGCGCGTTCGGATTGCTGGCGTTCTTGCGATTGACGGCGATCGCGTCATCGAGCTCGAAGCGGGCGCTGGTGACGGCCCGCTCGGCCGTGAATACCGCATCCTCGGCCTTGCTCACGCTCTCGCGGCCGGCCGGGATTGCGACTGCGTCGCGGTCCTTCTTGGTGGTCGCCGCCTTGGCCTCGGCGGCGGACAGGCGGGCGCGCGCCTCCTTGTCCTCGATCCGGATCAGCACCTCGCCCTCGGCCACCTTGTCGTTCATGTTCACGGATACCACCTCGACTTTGCCGGCGAGGCTGGTGCCGATGCGGATCAGACCGGAGCGTGGCTCCACGCGCCCTGGCGCCGACGCCACCCACTGCTGGATGGCGGCGCTGGCGGACGAGGCCGTGTCCGATCCCGTCGATACCCTGATCTGCAGCGGAAAGCTGCCGGTGACGATGACCGCGACGGCAAAGCCGGCGAGGCACAGCGACGAAAGACCGGCGATGATTGCGACTTTTCTGGCCATTCCACTCCCTTGCGGGACGCCCGCGATCTGCTGATCCGCTGCCATGGCAATGCCTACTGCTCGCATAGCTCCATCCTCATCTTATGGACCGAGGCGCGTCCCAGCACAAGGCATGGGCAGCCGACCCCGCGGACCATAAGCCGGTGTACAGCCGACCCGCTGTTTCACGTGGAACATTGCCGCCGCCATCGACGATCTTCCGCCCTCGGCGCGAGGTCGGCGCAGAAAGAATCACGTTGTGCTTGTCCGCGCCGCCCCTGTCGTCGGCTAGCTTCACGGGGCGCCAATCTTGGCGGGCGTCTTGCCCTCACCG
>VBAB01000696.1 GCA_005888525.1 Alphaproteobacteria bacterium | reverse complement strand
AAGACGTCCGGCAGCACCATCTGCCGCACCTTCAGGCCGCGGTCGAGCAGCCCCTCGCCGGCAAGATATTGCAGCACGAAAGAGCCGAAGCCGCCTACGGAGCCCTCCTCGATAGTGATCAACACCTCGTGGTTCTGCACCAGCCGGCGGATGAGATCGGTGTCGAGCGGCTTGGCGAAGCGCGCGTCGGCAACGGTTGCCGGAAGCCCGAGTGCAGCCAGTTGATCTGCCGCCTTGAGGCATTCGCCGAGGCGCGTGCCGTACGAGAGCAGCGCCACCGCCGAGCCCTCGCGCACGATGCGTCCCTTGCCGATCTCGAGCGGCCGGCCTTGGGAGGGCAGCTCCACGCCGGTGCCTTCCCCGCGCGGATAGCGGAAGGCCGAGGGGCGGTCGTCGATGGCGACGGCGGTTGCGACCATATGCTTGAGCTCGGCCTCGTCAGCGGCCGCCATCAGGACGAAGCCCGGCAGACAGCCTAGATAGGCGATATCGAAGGCACCCGCATGCGTCGGCCCGTCGGCGCCGACGAGCCCTGCTCGGTCGAGCGCGAAGCGAACCGGCAGCCGCTGGATGGCGACATCGTGCACCACCTGGTCGTAGGCGCGCTGCAGGAAGGTGGAATAGATGGTCGCGAACGGCTTGAAGCCTTCCGTCGCCAGGCCCGCGGCAAAGGTCACGCCGTGCTGCTCGGCGATGCCGACGTCGAAGGTGCGCTCGGGAAACGCCTCGGCGAACAGGTCGAGGCCGGTACCCGCCGGCATCGCCGCGGTGACGGCGACGATCTTGTCGTCCTTGCGCGCCTCCTCGATCAGGCTCTGCGCGAACACCTTGGTGTAGCTCGGGGCGTTCGGTTTGGCGGCCACCTGGGCGCCGGTGATCACATTGAATCGGTTGACGCCGTGGTACTTGTCGTCGGAGGCCTCGGCCGGGGGATAGCCTTTGCCCTTCTTGGTCACCACATGCACGAGGATGGGCCCCTGCCGGGCGTCGCGCACGTTCCTCAGCACGGCCAGCAGCACGTTGAGATCGTGGCCGTCGATCGGCCCGACGTAATAGAAGCCCAGCTCCTCGAACAGCGTGCCGCCGGTCCACAACGTGCGGGTCATCTCCTCGGCTCGGGCGGCGCGGCGCTCCCAAGCCTTGGGGAGGATCTTGGCGAGCTGCTTGGCGATGTCGCGCAGGTGCAGATAGGTGCCGCTCGAGGAGATGCGCGCCAGGTAGTTGGAGAGCGCGCCCACGGGCGGGGCAATCGACATGTCGTTGTCGTTGAGGATGACGATCAGGCGCTCGTTGCGGGCACCCGCGTTGTTCATGGCCTCGTAGGCCATGCCGGCGCTCATGGCCCCATCGCCGATCACGCACACGACATTGTTGGCGCCGCCGGCGAGATCACGCGCCACCGCCATGCCGAGGCCGGCGGAAATGGAGGTGGAGGAATGCGCGGCGCCGAACGCGTCATATTCGCTCTCGGCCCGTTTGGTGAAACCCGAGAGGCCGCCACCCTGGCGCAAGGTGCGGATGCGATCCCGGCGGCCGGTGAGGATCTTGTGCGGGTAAGCCTGATGGCCGACGTCCCAGACCAGCCGGTCGCGCGGCGTATCGAAGATCCGATGCAAGGCGACGGTGAGCTCGACGACCCCGAGCCCGGCGCCCAGGTGGCCGCCCGTCACGGACACGGCGTCGATCGTCTCCCGCCGCAACTCGTCGACGAGCTGGCGCAGATCCTTCTCGGGGAGGGCCCGCAGGTCCGCCGGCGTCTTGACCCGGTCGAGCAACGGCGTCTTGGAGACCTGGTCCATGCTCACGTTACCTTGCTTCGCGATCACATTGTATCAGGATCGTCTCAGGCCGCAGCATAGCGCATCGGCCAGGCCAATTTCGAAGGCGTAGCGTCGCGGTCTGCGATCCTCTCGACATCGTGATAAAATGACGCGGAAAGAGCAGTCGCTCCAGCGAATTGCCGTCACTCCTGCGGCTTGAACGGCTCGGTGCCGGCGGGCTCGCCCGCCTGGTTGAAGGTGAGCTTCTCGACCTTGGCCTCCGCCTGCTTCAGGAGGCGGTCGCAATGCTCCTTCAGTGCCTCGCCGCGCTCGTAGATGTTGATGCTCTCTTCCAGCTCCACGTCGCCCCGCTCCAGCCGCCCGACGATGCTTTCGAGCTCCTTCAGCGCCTTCTCGAACGACATGTCCTTGATGTCGAGGTGCTTTGCGGCAGGCTTGGCCATGTCCTTGTCCATCATGTTTGCCCTTGAACCTGGTCGCGCCAGGCACGTCTCAAGTGCCGGCGTCCATCAACGCCTTGACATGCACGCCCACCGACTTCGCCAGCGCGGCGAGGTTGTAGCCGCCTTCGAGCATGGATACCAGCCGGCCGTGCGCATGCTTGTCTGCAACTTCGGCGATCTTGGCCGTCGCCCAGGCGAAATCGGGCTCGACCAGGCGCAGGTTGGCCAGTGGATCGTCCTGGTGGGCGTCGAACCCGGCCGAGATCAGCACGATGTCGGGCCCGAAGCTGCGCAAGGCCGGCAGGATGCGCGACTCGAAGGCCTCCTTGAACCGGTCGCCGGCATCGCCGGGCCGCAAGGGCGCATTCCAGATGTTGCCGACGCCCGTCTCCGAGAGCGCGCCGGTGCCGGGATAGAGCGGCATCTGGTGGGTGGAGCCGAAGTAGAGGTTCTTGTCGCTCCAGAAGATGTCCTGTGTGCCGTTGCCGTGGTGCACGTCGAAGTCGACGACGGCGATGCGCTCCGCGCCGTATTTCTTGCGCGCGTAAAGGCCGGCGATGGCCACATTGGAGAAGATGCAGAATCCCATGGCGCGCTCGTGCTCGGCATGATGGCCGCACGGGCGCACCTGGCAGAACGCGTTGGCGATGCCGGAGCTCCCGTCCATCACGCGGTCGACGGCAGCGAGACCGGCCCCGACCGCCCGAAGCGCCGGCTCCCAGGACTTGGGCG
>VBAB01000695.1 GCA_005888525.1 Alphaproteobacteria bacterium | reverse complement strand
GATTCTACGGACCTGCGCGAAGGCTGCCTTCACCTCTGGGCCCTTCAAAGCGTTCCCGTCGAGATTCATGATGGCGGTACGGTACGCCGCAGGGCTGATACCGGCGAGGGCAGCCTCGAACTTCTGCCCATCATCGGGGCGGGTCCCGCCATTGGCGATCGGATATGCGACCCCAGCCGCCTTCATCTTCTCGGCAAGCGCGTTGAATTCGGTCCATGTGACGGGAATCTTGTCGGCTTTGGCCTTGTCCATCGCCCGCTTGGAGAGAAACAGCATGTTGGTGCTGTAGATCTGCAATGGCAGCGAAATCCACTTGCCGCCAGGCTTATGCAATCTGGCAAGGTCTGGGGCGACTACTTTTTCGTAGCCGGCGGCGGCGACGAGGGCGTCGAGGTCCACAGTGGCGGCGATCTTCGACCAAGCGGCAATCTCAGGGCCCTTGAGCTGCGAACAGGCCGGTGGATCACCGGCCATGATCTGGGCACGCAGCTTGTTCATCATCTCGGTTGTGAACCCGGGCACGGGCGAGTGCTGCCAAGTGCCACCCTTCTCCTCGAATTTCTTGCCGAGCGCCGTTATGGCCGCCCCGTCACTGCCCGCCGACCATTGTGAGATAACGGTCAGGCGCGGCTTCACAGCCTGGGCGCGGGCGACGTGGGGGGCGGTGAGCAGGCCGGCGGCACCGGCGAGCATGGTACGGCGGCTAATGTTGTTCATTGGTCCGTTTCCTTCCTACGGCGGAGGGCGGGATCGACAAAGCCGGCACGCCTCCTCCAAGTTCAAGCACCAGCGGCGCCATGTGACAAGATCTTCAGACCCTGCGATCGGTCAGGTTTCGGATGCGCAGCAGCGCTATCGTGACGAGGGTACCACCCGTCACTCGTTTCGACCGTTTGGGGTGGCGCGCCCACCCACCATAAAGAACGATCGGCCCATACACGCAATTGCCTAAACAATAGGCTTTAGGCTCGCGCGCTTCTGCTGCATTACTGCATCTGCTCCTCTTCGACAGCAGTGACGACGACGCCGTCGCCCTCACGACGCCTTGGACCGGCCGATAGCTCGATGACGCTGCACGTCGCCCTCACCCACTGCACCGAGTACCGCTACGACCGCGCGGTGTGCGTCGGGCCGCACGTCCTGCGTCTGCGGCCGGCGCCGCATTGCCGCACGCCGATCCTCGCCTACTCGCTGCGCATCACGCCTAACCCACATTTCATCAACTGGCAGCAGGACCCGTTCGGCAACTTCCTGGCGCGCGTGGTCGTGCCGGGCGAGACACGGGAGCTGACCGCCACAGTCGACCTCGTCGCCGACATGGCCACGATCAACCCATTCGACTTCTTCGTCGAGGAGAGCGCAGCCAACTATCCGTTTGCCTACGAGCCGGTGCTGGCGGGCGAGCTGGAACCCTACCTGCGCACGCTGCCGGACGAGCCCCTGCTCGACGGCTACCTTGCCGGCATCGCGCGCGCGGGCAAGTCGACGACCGAATTCATCATCGACCTCAACCGCAAGCTCAGCGGCGACATCGCCTACCGCGTGCGCATGGAGCCGGGTGTGCAAACGCCGGCGCAGACGCTGCAGAGCCGCTCGGGCTCCTGCCGCGACACCGGCTGGCTGCTCGTGCAGGTCCTGCGCCGGCTCGGCCTCGCGGCGCGCTTCGTTTCGGGCTACCTGATCCAGCTAAGGCCCGACGTGGCGCCAGCCGACGGGCCGACCGGGGCCGCGACGGATTTCACCGATCTGCACGCCTGGGCCGAGGTCTACGTGCCCGGCGCCGGTTGGATCGGTCTCGATCCGACATCGGGTCTGCTCGCGGGCGAGGGACATATTCCGCTGGCGGCGACACCCTCCCCCAGCAGCGCCGCCCCCATCACCGGCACCCATGGCGCGGCCAAGGTCGACTTCGCGGTCTCCATGCGTGTGGAGCGTATTTGCGAGACGCCGCGCGTCACGAAGCCCTACAGCGATGAGCAGTGGCAGGCGATCCTCACCGCGGGCAGGGCCGTCGACGACCGGCTGAAGGCGGGCGACGTGCGCCTCAGCGTCGGCGGCGAGCCGACCTTCGTCGCGCGCGACGACGGCCTGGCGCCTGAGTGGAACATCGCCGCCCTCGGTCCGACCAAGCGCGTGTATGCCGACAAGCTTGCGCGCCGCTT
>VBAB01000694.1 GCA_005888525.1 Alphaproteobacteria bacterium | reverse complement strand
CGGCTGGGACTCGCGGCTGACAGCGCCATTCCAGCCTACGAGGACTGGGCGCATTTCATGCTGATCGAGCAGAAGCTGCCGCTCGATGTCACGCCTGAGGACAACACGCTCGACGACCCGGCACAGCGCCAGCGCCTGATGCGCATCTTCGATCAGGGTCTGCGGCCCCCGGTCGGCTACGTCTTGCCGGTGCTGGTAGCTGCGGGCGACGATGGGCGGCATCGCTTCCTCACCGAGCGCTGGGCTTTTCGGCGGGGACGCCTGTTCCTGGTGCCCGGCGATTCACCCGTCGGCTTGCGGCTGCCCCTGGGCAGCCTGTCCGAGATCACGTTCCTCGACTATCCCA
>VBAB01000693.1 GCA_005888525.1 Alphaproteobacteria bacterium | reverse complement strand
TGCTGCGCCGCGGCCATGGCGTAGATGATGAAGTCGTCGACCTTGCGCTGCTCCTTGGGCTCCATCCAATCGTCGGGATTGAACTTGCCCTCGCCGAGCGGGCCGCGGGGAACGAAGCAGCCGATCTGGCAGGACAGGTCGTCGACGGGGAACTCCTCGATCCGGCGCGCTCCGCTTTGGCCGGCGATCAGCCGCGACCAGCTCGCATCAACACCGCACCCGAGCGGCGTAACGAGGCCGAGCCCGGTGATGACGACGCGTCGCAACATGTCGGGATCCTGAACCGTTCTCCGCCTCAACGATCAGCGTCACCGCCTGGCCGGTCCGCGCACCGGTTGCCAGGTGACGCTTGCCGGTCGCTGCCGGCGTCAGGCCGCACTCGCATGCTTCTCGAGGAACTTGACGGCGTCCCCGACCGTCTGGATCTGCTCGGCGGCATCGTCGGGGATCTCACAGCCGAACTCCTCCTCGAACGCCATCACCAGCTCGACCGTATCGAGGCTGTCGGCACCCAGATCGTCGATAAAGCTCGCGTTATCGGTGACCTTGTCGGCCTCCACTCCGAGGTGCTCGACTACGATCTTCTTCACGCGCTGTGCGACGTCGCTCATCGGTATATCCCTCGGCTCTTTGGCTGATGCCTGCTGGCTGATGCCGTGTTCATTCGAGACCATCTCGGGTGAGACCATCGGGGCAATGCCCGCAGCTCAGGAGCCACAGCATAACTCGCGCAGCACAGCAAGCCCGCCGACGCTCCTTCCCCAGGTTGCACGCCCAAATCAACGGGCTCGTTAACACACTTCATTGGGCTTGACCAGCGCTCCAAGGCGCGCTTTCCGGGGCGTTTACCTTCGCTATCAGACCCCTCAAATCATTATCAATCCGCCGTTCACGTGCAGGGTCTGGCCGGTCATGTAGGCGGCCTCGGTGGACGCCAGAAAGACCGCTGCCGCGGCTATGTCGTCGGGGGTGCCGAACTTCTGGGAGGGAATGTGCTCCTTGATGGCAGAGGTCTGCTTCTCGTTGAGCGCATCCGTCATCGGCGTGGAGATGAAGCCCGGCGCGATGCAGTTCACCGTGATGCCGCGCGCGGCCACCTCGCGCGCCAGCGATTTCGACATGGCTATGATGCCCGCCTTGGAGGCCGAATAGTTGCCCTGGCCCGGGTTGCCGATGACTCCGCTGATGGAGGAGATGTTGATGATGCGCCCATAGCCGGTCTTGGTGCGCATCATGGCGCGCGTCGCCGCCCGCATGAGCATGAAGGTCGAGGTGAGGTTGACGGCGATCACGTCGTCCCACTGGTCGTCCTTCATCACCATGAACAGGTTGTCCTTGGTCAGCCCGGCATTGTTGACCAGGATGTCGAGGCGCCCGAGCTTGGCGATCGCCTCGTCGATGAGCTTGGCCACCTGCGCCTTGTTGGCGAGGTCGCAGGGGCAGATGTGCACGCGGGAGCCTAGCTCGGCGGCGAGTTTCTCGAGCTTGTCCGCCTGGCGCCCGGAGATGGCCACTGTCGCCCCCTGCTTGTGCAAGGCGCGCGCGATGCCGCCGCCGATGCCGCCGGTTGCCCCGGTGACCAGCGCGGTCTTGTCGTTGAGTTCGAACATGAGCGTCCTCTATTTCGTGAGCAGCGCGGATAGCACGGCCTCGACATCTTGCGGTGTTCCGACGGAAACAGCATTGAGCGTCGGCACGATGCGCTTGGCGAGCCCGGCCAGCACCTTGCCCGAGCCGATCTCGTAGATGTCGGTGACGCCGTCGGCGGCCATGCGCGCCACGCACTCGCGCCAGCGCACCGTGCCGGTCACCTGCTGGACGAGGCGCTGCCGGATCTCGGCTGGATCGGAAATCGGCGACGCCAGCACGTTGGCGACCAGCGGCACTGCCGGGGATTTGATCTCGACCTTCGCCAGCGCCTCGGCCATGGCATCGGCTGCAGGCTGCATCAGCGCGCAATGGAACGGGGCGCTGACGTTGAGGGGAATAAAGCGGCGCACGCCGTGCGCTTTGGCGAGCTGCGCTGCGCGATCGACCGCGCTCTTGGAGCCGGAAATCACCGCTTGCGTCGGCTCGTTGTCATTGGCGAGCTGGCACACCTCGCCTTGGGCTGCTTCCGCGGCGAGCTTCTCGCCCGCCTCCTTGCCGACGCCCAGCAGAGCCGCCATGGCCCCCTGCCCGACCGGCACCGCGGCTTGCATCGCCTGGCCACGAATCTTCAAGAGCCGCGCGGCATCCGCTACGCTGAGCGCGCCCGCCGCAGCGAGTGCGGAATATTCGCCCAGCGAATGGCCGGCGACGAAACTGACCTTGTCGGCCAGGCGAAAGCCCTTCTCCTCGAGAACGCGCATCACCGCGAGCGAGACGGCCATCAGCGCCGGCTGGGCATTCTCGGTCAGCGTGAGCGTCTCCA
>VBAB01000692.1:415-3628 GCA_005888525.1 Alphaproteobacteria bacterium | reverse complement strand
GCGCCCGCCGACGATGTAGCCCGACGCGGCCAGCGTCTTGTCCAGCACGGCGAAGGGTGCGCGCAGCGCATCGATGGCGGCCGCGGCGATCTTGGGATCGCGCTCCTCCGGCTTGTTGCCGAGGCGATGATAGAGCACCTGGATGGAGTGCGGCTCCACCTCGATCGCCGCCCACAGCGCCCACATGCCCATCTGTCCGTCCTCGGCGAGATTGGCCGGGGCGAGCGGGCCGCCGTGCTTCTTGGCGAGATAGAGGTTGATCGCCAGCGACTCGTTCAGCACCAGCCCGTCGTCGTCGATCGCGGGGATGTGCCCGTTCGGGTTCACCTTCAGGAACTCCGGGCTCTTCGTGTGCAGCGTCGTCTTGGCGGCCTCGGGCGACAGCCGGTAGAGCTGCATGACAGGCACGTGCTTGAAGGCAATGCCCAGCTCATTGGCGAGCCAGATGGTGCGCGAGGCACGCGAGCGATAGACGCCGTAGATGGTCAGCATGGCGGCGAGGTCCCCTGGTTTGACGCGACCTCGATTTCGCACGGGGTCGCGTCCGTATGGAAGCCTTATTAGCCAACCACCCTTGCCACGCCCTCGTGAAGCCGTGCCGTGCCCATCTGCCCCTTCGCTCGAGGCACCCTCCGACACGACACTTCACAAGCTACCAACACACGCCAGATCAGGAGCTACCTACGCTTGCAACGTCTCGGCTTGTCTTGCGTTACCCAAGTCGGTACCGTGCACGCATCCGCGCATTGGCCCTGGAACAAAGCGCAACGGAGAACCCCCGTGACCTTCGAACTTCCCAAGCTCCCCTATGCCTACGATGCGCTCGCGCCCCACATGTCGGCCGAGACGCTTCAGTTCCACCACGACAAGCACCATCAGGCCTACGTCGACAACGGCAACAAGTTCGCCGGCCCCGGCACCAAGTACGCCGGCAAGTCGATCGAGGACATCTGCAAGGAGGCATTCGCCGCCAAGGATGCGCCTGTCATCAACAACATCGGCCAGCACTATAATCACATCCACTTCTGGCAGTGGATGAAGAAGGGCGGCGGCGGCAAGAAGCTCCCTGCCAAGCTGCAGGCGATGGTCGACAAGGACTGCGGCGGCTTCGACAAGATGCGTGCCGACTTCGTGCAAGCCGGCGTATCGCAGTTCGGCTCCGGCTGGGCCTGGCTCGCGGTGAAGGGCGGCAAGCTCGAGGTGACCAAGACGGCAAACGGCGAGAACCCGCTGATGCACGGCGCCACGCCGATCCTCGGCGTCGACGTGTGGGAGCACAGCTACTACATCGACTACCGCAACGCGCGGCCCAAGTACCTCGAGACCTGGTTCGACAACCTCGTCAACTGGGAGTACGTCGAGGCCATGCTGGGCAAAGCGAAGTAGGGCGTATGGGGTCGGACCCCTTGCTTCGACGATGCGGTGAGGCGCTTGGTTGGGGGCAAGGGGTCTGACCCCGTTTGCGTCACCGCCGCAACGCCTCGCGTTCGACATTGAGCGTGCTGCGAAAGCAGCCGCGGCGCTGCTGGCTGGTGTCGAGGCACTGCTGCAGCCGGTCGAGAAAACGGATCTGCGCCCGATAGCTGACCGTCAGGCAAGAGCGCTCCAAGCTGCAGCGGCTGCGCTCGTCACCCCACAGCGCATGCCAATACCGCAGGCCGAGGTATTGGCCGAACGACAGCCGGCGCGCTAGGCTGGCGACCCTGCGCACGACCTGTTCCTCGGTGCGGGCAAGCTGCGCGTCTTGGCAGATCGCCGCCTCCGTCTCGCCCAGCCAGCGGGCGTTACAGTCGACAGCCGCCGCCGGCGCCGCGCCCAGCACCCAGCCAAGTGCGAGGCCGAGACAAACCGCAAATCCTGTCTGCACCCTCTGTTTCATCGTTGCCTTGCCGTTCCGGCCCGCGTGCCCCGCAGCCTAGAGCAGGAACGCTTCAGATTGAATCACCCGCTCTCGAACGCAACGTGGAGCTGAAGCAATCCTGCTCTACTTATCGAGTCTTGTTGAGTCCTCAGCCCCACACGCTGCGCAACAATCGGCCGATGCGCGGCGCCTTGCAAGTTGCCTCTGCCACATGCCGCGGGCCGGGGCAATGGCGCGACCGCGGCGTTGCCTGCCGGCCGCACTGTTGCGGGCTCTTGGCGCAGCCACTATGTTCCGCGCCACCTTCCTCGCCCCCGGGCGGGCGCAGGTGCCGTTGGGGCGTAGCCAAGCGGTAAGGCAGCGGATTTTGATTCCGCCATGCGAAGGTTCGATTCCTTCCGCCCCAGCCAACCGTTTTAATGTGTTGTGATACCGTCGAGCCAAAGTATTGACCCGGACGGAGTGGGCGTCGCCTCATTCAGTCCTGCAACCCCGCGCTGAGCCTGCCTGCCCTCGGGCTTGTTAGCTCAGGGCAATGTGGTGATTGCGTTTACCTTCAGCGTCGTTGCGTGCCGATGCGCTGATGAGATGCCCGGAAGTGCCCGCCGGAGCGTGCGAGCACCGAGCCATCACCGGCGCGCTCGAAGCCTACGCGGCGGTGCGACGGCCGCACGGTAGAACGGTAGAGCTGACGGCGGCGAGGGCTAGACCAGGATCGCTTCAGATTGAATCACATCGCCTCGAATGCAACGTCGAGGCTGAAGCGTGAATCTCCATCAGGAACGATCTCGCTCTAGTGTTCCGGCTCTGACAGATCATTCGCGCTGGGGTACCAAGCGTCACAACACTAGCTGTGCTGCTGTTTTTCAACCTCTACAGCGACCTCGATCATGGCTCGCTGGGTCCTTGCGTCAGGCGCTGAGCCGACAAACCAAAGACTGCCGCACTGAAACGCGAACCGCTGGCGATCGAGCGCACGATCCAGGCGGAGCTTCGCCAATACTTTGGCTTCAGTGCTTCTGGAACCTCTTTGCCTGGCGGCCCGTTCGAGCAACTCATCGGGGATCTGCATCACTTCGATCGCCATGCATCCTCCTGCGTCGAGGGTCTGGCCAGGAGCGGCCTCTTCAAAAAGTGAGCCGCTCGAGGCGGCTCTAGTTGTGGAGCACCTGGCGTCGCGGACGACGGGGGAGTTGAAGTCCGCTCGACACGCCCTGCGCCCATCAAAGCTCCGACTCGTCCACCGGAGAACCTGGGTAACCGCTCGACGATCCGCCCGACTCCCGCTCCTGCTGGCCAAACAATCTCTCGCCGTTCAAAAGCGCTCGAGGGCGTAGCAACGCTGGCCAGAG
>VBAB01000692.1:0-401 GCA_005888525.1 Alphaproteobacteria bacterium | reverse complement strand
TATGTCCTTCGAACAAAGAGCCGTATCGCAGACAGGGCAAGTCAGCGCCGAGTGTGTGGACACAGCCCCCGTTAACCATTCTCCCTTCGCCGCTACGCTGCCGCCATCGGTACAAGACCGGAGATGCGTTCCGGCATTGGCCTGTTTTCGCATCGCGGGCGCCGCCTCGCAGAAATCAAGGACTCTGCGCGCGGCTACCGCGTCTTGGCCCGGTCATCGTAGTGGATGAGCCACAGCTCGAGCCCGGCCAGATAGGCCACGATCAAGCCAGCGGCGATGTGGATTTTCATGGCGGCCGCGTGCGGAAAGCCTAGCACCCACGGCGACACGACCAGCCACAACCCCATGACCAGCGCCGCCCATTCCTCCCAATCGCCGAAGGCAATGAGCGCCGCGAGGGA
>VBAB01000691.1 GCA_005888525.1 Alphaproteobacteria bacterium | reverse complement strand
CGCGCCGACGAGGCGGTCGAACAGTCCGCCCTCCGGCAGCAGGATCAGCGCCGGCAGCAGCTTGCCGATCTCGGCGGCGGTCTCCTCCAGCAGCGCGAGGGCGCGCGGATCGTCGGCATAGTGCGTGGCAACCGCGTTCTGCACCTGCTCCAGCGCCCGGTTGTTCTCGCTCTCGACCAGCTTCAATTGCTCATTGAGCCCGTGATGCGTGGGGGCCTGGCGCTTGAGGGAGGCCGCCGCGCTCACTGCCTGACCGGCGATCGCCGGCTCCGCGATCTTGCGCAGCGCGTCCAGCGTCAGCCCGAGCGCTCCCATCAGCGTTTCCTGCAACTGCGCGCGCAGCTCATCGTCGGCCGGGACAGGTGCGGGGTCGTAAGGCCGGGCATTGCCGTTGGTGAGCAGATGCTGGTGGTCGGCGCGGCCGTCGGCGATGGCCGCTTGCCGCAGCCGCCCGCCCCATAGCGCGGGCCGGCGCGCCCGCTGCTCCATCGCCAACTCGCGCGCCCGGATGCGGGCGAGCGTCGCATAGAGGTCGGCGTGCACGAAGAAGCGCGAGGTATCGTGCTTGTCGCGCGTCACCACGCGCAGGCTGGAGCCGGCGGTCAACAAATTGCGCACGGGGCGGAGGTGGCCCTGGTCGACCTCGTTGAGGAAAATCTCCGACGTGAAGCCGCGCACCTCGTCGATCGGGTGCAGATGTTGCAGCACCGCGTCGGACGTTTCCAGCACGTGCGGCATCAGCGCTTCCCGGATGCGCTTCTCCAGCCGGTCGAGGTCTAGGCCCTTCTCCGTTTCCTCGGGCTTGCGCTTTAGCTCCCGCTTGATCACGTCGGACAGGAACGTGTGCAGCTCCGAGCGCACCAGATATTGGCCGGGCGTGTCGGTCTCGCGCACCGCGCCGATGGTCGCTCCGGCGTTCAGCACGTCCCTGACCTGGAAAGCACTCTCCGGATCGAGCTCATCGAGCCTGACCTCGTTGGTGAAGCCGTCCACCGGCTGACGCGGGTGCATGGCACGCAGCGCCAGGCGGGCGTTCTTGAAGATGTCGGGCAGCAGCGCCGCCTCGATGATCGCCTCCAGCTGATGGGCGCTCCTCGCCTTCGGGCTCGGCACATCGGATAAGGGCGAGCGCAGCGCCTGGGCGCCGAACAGGCCCGACATGAACACCAGCGCGTCCACGCCGATCGCCAGCACCAGCGACAGGTAGGCCAGCCGGTTGCCGTCGAGGAATGCGTTCCAGGTGACGACGAAGCGGTGGGCCTTGTCGTCGCGGTTCATGTCGATGCCGGAGAGCCTGGCGCCGATGTCGGCCGAGTCCGTGCTGATGAGACCCGAATCCTGCAGGCACTTGCGGCCGAAGCCGAGCAGCGCATCCGTGGTCGTCAGCTTCGCCAGCTTGTCGCCGCCGGCGCAATTGGACTGGAAGGCCACGAGGCCGGCGTTGAGCGCGAACACGCGGGCTGCGGCTTCCGCCGCCTGCTTGGGATCGCAATCGATGGCGCGCACCCGGTCCTTGGTGGCCGGCGTGCTCGCCATGGCGGTGACGAGGTGCGCGCACTGCATCTGCAGGGAGCCCAGCCGCTCGGTGTCGGGCTGCTGGCGGAAGGCGGCGCGCGCGCGCTCGAAGGACGGCAGCACGCGCGCGGGGTCGAGCTTGGAGCCGTCGTCGTCCGCGTTTGTCGCCTGGGCGTTCTTGATGCGCTGCTCGGCTGTCTCGGCCTCGCCCTTCAGCTTGGCGAGATCGCCATCGACGGTGGAAAGCTCGCGCTCGATCTGGGCGATGCGCGTCTCAACCGCAACGAGCCGCTTCTGCGCGTCCTTGGTGCGCTCCTGCTTGATCTTGTACTGGTCCTGTAGCGTGTTGAGCTCGGCCATGCGCTGGCGATAGACGGGTCCCTTGCCCACCTTGAGCGTGCCCTCGACGCCGCGATCCTCTGCCAGCCCCTCCACGCGCTTGCCGTCGATCTCCTTGGCCTTGGCGTCGAGCTCGGACTTGTGCTGGCCGTATTCGGCGGCGAGGCCCGGGCGCTCGGCCTTCAGCCGCGACAGCTCCTCGACCAGCGACACCTTCTTGCCGGCAAGGCCTGCCTGCCCGCTCTGCGCGGTAGCGATGCGCTCCTGCTGCTGGGCGATGGCGCTGCGGCGCACTTCCATCTGCTGCACGTAGTATTTCTCGATCTCGCCCTGCGCGCCCTGCGCGGCCTGCGAGAGTTTCGCCAGCTGCTTGTCGTAGGCCTTCCAGCCATCGGTGTCGAACAGCCGCTCCGCTTCCTCGATCTGCCGCTTCTGCGTCTGCGCGCCGATGTCGGCGACGACACCGCCGATCTGATTGGTGGTGCGGATCTCGGCAGCGCGCTTGCGCGCCTCGGCCGGGAAGATGGCGTTGAAATGCGAGTCGAAGGAGAAGAACACCGACGCCGCCATGGAGGCGAGGAACATCACCCACAGCACGGC
>VBAB01000718.1 GCA_005888525.1 Alphaproteobacteria bacterium | reverse complement strand
TGGCACGGTGCGGGTGGTCTTCATCACCGAGCTGAGCGCCAGGCTGGCAGACACCAAGATCACGTCAGGCGCGAGCGCAACCAGCTCGGCTGCGTAGCTGCGGCTGCGCTCGACATCGCCCCCAGCCCAGCGCTCATCGATGCGTACATTGCGGCCGTCTGTCCATCCGAGTTGCTGCAGTTGCTGTCGGAACGCAGCAATGCGGGACTGTGCGTCCGGATCGTCGTCGGCTTGGGTCGACAGCACACCGATCCGCCGCATCCGCTCGCGCTGCTGCGCACGTGCGGCAAGCGGCCAAGACGCCACGGCCCCGATGAGCGTGATGAACTCGCGGCGTTTCAAATGATCGAATTGCATCCGCTGCCCCTGGCCACGTGACAGCATAACGGATTGGCGAGGATCAAGTCAGGGGTTTGCTGCGCTGCGGGATTCGGCCTCGACCCTGGGCCGGTTTGGGTAGAGTCGAGATGTGGCGCGGTGGCTGTAGGCTGAACATATCTGTTGCCGCCTCTTTCGTCTGGCGGTGCCTTAGTGGTTCAACCATGGCTCCGTTTCCACATCCCGCTCATCGAACCGGACATGCAGATTTCCCGCATCCGGCTCTCGGACAAGACCTCACGCCTTCGCCCACGGCACGTCGTGCCCAAGCTGGCACAGGCGTACGAGCCCGAAGTGCCCGTAAAGGTGCGAGAGTGGATAAGCTCCGCCCTTGCGTCGCCTGACCTTGTGCTTGAAGCGCAACCACCGGCGCAACCGCACAGCGGTGTAGTTGTCGATCGCCCGGTACGCCTTGATGACGGTGCCTACTTCGAAGTAGTTCGCCCATCCGCGCAGCGTGCGGTTCAACTTCTTCACCAGCTCTGTGGTCTCTTGCCAAGTCTCCGCTCGGGCGGTCAGTGCATGGACATTCTCGACCATGCGCTTGACGCTTTTCTTCGATGGCCGGTACCCCAGATACGCCCTTCCGGTTCTCGCTGAGTACATCCGCCCAAACGTGTGTCCCAGGAAGTCGAACTTCCCTGCCGGTACCTTGCAGATTCGTGTCTTCTCTTCGTTAACCGTGAGCTTCAGCTTGCTCATGATCTCGCGCAATCGTCGCAGGGCCTCTGCGGCCTTGCCCCTCCTGCACAGGATCACGAGGTCGTCGGCGTAGGTCACGATGCGAGAGCCGAGGCTTCGCTCCAGCCCGAGCATCTTCCATCCCAGCACGAACCGGCGCATGTACAGATTCGCCAGCAATGGTGAGATGGGTGAACCTTGCGGAATGCCGCGCCGGTTGTCCCGGGCCTCGGTCGTACGTGTCTTCCTTCCTCGATCGTCGGTTTCTTCAACGGGGCAATCCAGCCACATCTTGATCAGATGCAGCACGCGCCGATCAACGATTCGGCGCGCTACCGACTTTAGGAGTTCGGCATGCGGAATGCTCCCGAAGTAGTCCGCGAGGTCAGCGTCGACGACTTCCGGGTGGCCATGGTCTAGCAGCGCTCCCACCTCGACCACTGCCTGTTGCGCGTTGCGCCCAGGACGGTAGGCGTATTGTTCTGGTGGAAGGTCGGCTTCGAAGATCGGTTCCAGCACCAGCATCGCTGCGGTCATGCAGACCCGATCGCGCACGGTCGAGATGCCCAGCGGCCTGAGTTTGCCGTTGGCCTTCGGGATGAACACTCTTCTGATGGGGTCCGGTCGATAAGTTTCCTGCCTGAGCGCAAGCGCCAGTTCGCCAAGCCACCGCTGCACCCCATACGCCTCGATGTCCGCAAAGTTCTGTCCGTCCACACCCGGTGCGCCCTTGTTGGAGCGGCACTGGGCATAGGCATGCGCCAGGATGTCCTCGCGGCTGATCTTGTCGTACAGGGCGTAGAAGCGATAGCCGGCCTCTGCCTTCGCTTTCGCGTGCAACGCCTTCTGCAGTTTCTGAACACTCTTCGGAGTTGATAGGCTGCCCAATCTCCAGGTCCCTCACTGCGTCGTGCGTCCGTCTTGAACTGAGGTCCCTTCCCTCCACCGGAATTGCCCGGCTTCAGCGGTACACCGAACCTCTCCGCCACCCCAGGGCGCCCGGCCTGTCCCTCGCGGGTGTCCGGTTGGTCATCGCTACCCACGCCTCGGGGCTTCCCGTGTTGCGTACGCTTTCCTTGTGTACATGCTGCCGCCACTACCCCGGCGCAGCGTCTGGGCGTACTGCTTCGCTCACTTCACCCAGCCGTGTCAGCCTTCCCCGATATGGCAGTCGGGTCGGCCTGCGCATTGTCCTTTTCGAGGCTTGCTCGGCGTTCACTCGCGTTGCGGCCTGCACACTCGCGCTGTCACCGTATATCGTGACCCGCTATCCGAAGGCTTCAGCCACTTCGTTACCTCCATGACTGCTCCGGTTGCTTCCGGCTGGAGCCGTTGCCGGGTGGGGCTCGCACCCACTGGAAAGCGCCGCCTTTTCACGGCGCACGCCAAGTCAGGGACTCGCTGCGCTGCGGGATTTGTTCTCGTCTAGGTCGGCTTGGGGTCAATCGCGTCGCGGTCGGCCAAGAGCGCCCTCCGGTCCACTTCCGCAATGCCCTGA
Organism: Alphaproteobacteria bacterium; assembly: GCA_005888525.1. Classification (GTDB taxonomy): domain Bacteria; phylum Pseudomonadota; class Alphaproteobacteria; order Rhizobiales; family Hyphomicrobiaceae; genus AWTP1-13. Next base: position 507 of record VBAB01000718.1, on the reverse strand, counting down.
AAGCGGACGCAAAGTCAGGGCATCGGCATCTGTCGCGAAGGGCCATGAGCGGAAGTCAGTCGATTTATTCGATAACTCTCTCCGAGCCAAGGCACCTATATCAACAGTTCTGTTCGATATTTGGCGGAGAGTGCCTTATCGAACCGGACAAGCAGCTTTCCCGCATCCGGCTCTCGGACAAGACTGCTCGGTGTATCCGCTCGGCCTGCTCGACCGGATAGCTTTGGCGGCGGCGCGGTACGGCTATCGACGGGATCGCCGACCGCCATGAAGAACTCCTCCTGCCCCGCTGGTGTGCACATGCAAAGAAGGCGTACCGACTGGTCCGACTTATTCTTGAACGAGTGAGGCGCGTTGACGGGGATGTTTACGGTCGAACCGGTGCTTGCTCGTTGCGCCTCGCCCCGGAAGGTTAACTCGATCTCGCCGTCAAGGATCGTGAACATCTCCTCGAAGTCGTGACGGTGTGGCGGCGGCCCGCCGCCGGGCGGTATGAGCATGTCAATT
>VBAB01000717.1:4380-7512 GCA_005888525.1 Alphaproteobacteria bacterium | reverse complement strand
TCGATGCCCGCTGCGGCATCAGTTTCGCCCAGCATGACGTCTACCTGAACGTCGCCGGCGGCTTGAAGATCACCGAGCCTGCCGCCGATCTGGCGGCAGCTGCCGCCCTGCTGTCGTCAATTTCCAATGTTGCGCTTCCCCCGGACCGGGTCTACTTCGGAGAGATCAGCCTGTCGGGGGCGGTCAGGCCGGCCGGACATATACTTGCGCGACTGAAGGAGGCTCAGAAGCTGGGGTTCAAGCAGGCCTTTCTTCCGGCAGCCGGAGACTTCGATGCCAACGGGCTCAGGCTTAGCCTTTCGCGCGTGAACCACGTGAAAGGCCTGGCCGAGGCGCTGGGGTTGTAACGGGGCATTCGCCGCAGGGACGCGAACCAATAAGGGACCAAGCCATGATCGGTGGCCTTTCCTATCTCGATGCCGCTCTGGTCGCCATCGTCGCCATCTCGGGGATCGTGGCCATGTATCGCGGCCTCACGCGCGAGATCCTGTCGATTCTTTCCTGGATCGCAGCAGCCGCCGCCTGCGTTTACTTCGTCTTCAAATTCAAAGCCGAGGCCCAGCAGGTCGCCGATCAGTTCCACGCCCCCTTGCTGGTTGCTCAGGTCGGAATCGGCGGCTTGATCTTCCTGGTTGTGCTGATCGTCGTTCACCTCATCACGTCCCGCATCTCCGACACGGTGCTCGACAGCCGGGTGGGTGCGATCGACCGCATCTTGGGGCTGGCGTTCGGCTTCGCGCGGGGCTTCGTGCTGGTGGTGATCCCCTTCATGTTCTACGAGGCGTTCGTGGACAAGCCGGAGCAGCAATACCCCTGGGTGCGCGATGCGGTCTCGCGGCCCTACATCAAGTCGACAGGCGATTCGCTGCGTATCATCCTGCAGCGCCTCGTGCCCTCCTCGCTGATGGGACCGGAACAGCAGCAAGGCCTTCTTTTGCAACAAGATAATAGCTCTGTTGCGCGTGCCGGTGGCAAGCGCGTGCGAGTTGTCCTATATCGTGGTGGCCCCGCGAGGACGAATACCTGAGCCCGATGGCGGTGCCGGGGTAGCGCTGCTGCTCGGGCCGGAGCAAGAGGCCGCCATGGACATTGCACGCAACGACGGTGAGGCGTGGGCTCCGGCGGGGCGCTGGCCTGCCGAAGACGATCGCCTTGGCGAGGAGTGCGGGGTGTTCGGCGTCTTCGGCAACGAGGACGCCGCGGCGCTGACCGCGCTCGGCCTCCACGCCCTGCAGCATCGCGGACAGGAAGCAGCCGGCATCGTCACCTACGACGGCCAGCACTTCCATTCCGAGCGCCGCCTCGGCCTCGTCGGCGACAACTTCAACAAGGTCGACGTGATCGGCCGTTTGCGCGGCCACATCGCACTGGGCCACGTGCGCTATTCCACCACCGGCGACACCATCCTGCGCAACGTCCAGCCGCTATTCGCCGATCTCGACACGGGCGGCATCGCCCTCGCCCACAACGGCAACCTGACGAACGCGCTCACCTTGCGGCGCGACCTCATCTCCTCGGGCGCCATCTGCCAGTCGACCTCCGACAGCGAGGTGATCCTGCACCTCATGGCCCGCTCGCAGCGCCGCCGCACGGTTGAGCGCTTCGTCGAGGCCCTACGGCAGATCCAGGGCGCCTATGCGCTCGTCTGCCTCACCAACGATATGCTGATCGGCGCCCGCGACCCCATCGGCATCCGGCCGCTGGTGCTGGGACGCCTGGACGGCGCCTACGTGCTGGCATCGGAGACCTGTGCGCTCGACATCGTCGGCGCCGAGTTCGTGCGCGAGATCGAGAACGGCGAGATCGTGACCATCACGGCCGAAGGCGTCGAGAGCCATCGTCCCCGCAACGTCTATGATCTGCGCAAGCAGATGGGCGCCCAGCTCGCCCGCGAGGCGCCGGCGCGAGCCGACGTCATCATCCCGATCCCGGACTCCGGCGTTCCCGCGGCCATCGGCTACGCCCAGGAGAGCGGCATTCCCTTCGAGCTCGGCATCATCCGCAACCACTACGTGGGGCGCACCTTCATCGAGCCCGAGCAGCGCATCCGCCAGCTGGGCGTCAAGCTCAAGCACTCGGCCAACGCCAGCGCGGTGCGCGGAAACCGCATCGTCCTCATCGACGACAGCGTGGTGCGCGGCACCACTTCGCGAAAGCTCGTGCAGATGATGTTCGAGGCGGGCGCCCGCGAGGTGCACGTGCGCGTCTCCAGCCCGCCCATCACGCATCCCGACTTCTACGGCATCGACACCCCGCGCACCACCGAGCTGCTGGCCGCCAACATGAGCGTCCCGGAAATGCGGGAGTTCATCGGCGCCACGAGCCTCGAGTTCCTGTCCGTGGACGGCATTTACCGGGCGCTCGGCCACGAGCGCCGCGATGCGCGCGCCCCGCAGTACACCGACCACTGCTTCACCGGCGACTACCCAACCGAACTCACCGACCAGAACGGCCCCGCCCACACCGGCCAGCTCTCGTTCCTCTCCGAGGTGCGCTAGCCGCATTTGGCAATACCGAATTGCATCCGCCAACCCCGTGCTGAGCCTGCATGCCCTCGGGCTTGTTCCGAGGGTCGAAGCACGGCTGATGTTCTCGACCCGTCCTTCGACAAGCTCAGGACTGCGGGGCTGCACCTAGGCGGGGTGGGACGCGTCGCATTCCCTATCGCACATTTCCGTGACGCCGAGGGTGAAGGGCCGTCCGGCACCACCGCGCACTTGATGCATTACGGACAACTGCATTGTCCGCTGCTAAGCTGTCCGTGCACCGCCTCAACGGCGGGCAAGTAAGAAATGCCGGACCGGAATCGGCAACAGGGAGGAGTTCATGTTGTATTGGCGCGTTCTTCGGAGCGCCGCGGCGCTTTTGGCGCTTGCGCTGCTCAGTGCGGCGGCGATGGCGCAGGGCGCTGCCGATTGGCCGAACCGTACGGTCCGCATAATCGTCAATTTCGGCCCGGGCGGCTCCGCGGACAATTCCATGCGGCCGTTCGCGGACCGGCTGTCGCGAGCGCTGGGCCAGCAGTTCGTCATCGACAACCGCGGCGGCGCCTCCGGCGCGCTCGGGCTGGAGGCCGCGGTGAAGTCGCCGCCCGACGGATACACCTTCGTCGTCACGCCCTCGCTCAGCGTC
>VBAB01000717.1:0-4358 GCA_005888525.1 Alphaproteobacteria bacterium | reverse complement strand
TACGATCCGCTCAAGGACCTCGTGCCCGTCACCCAGTTCACGGACGGCACGCTGCTGTTCGCGGTGCACCCCTCCGTGCCCGCCAACTCGCTGCAGGAGCTTGTGGCCTATGTCAAGAGCAACCCCGCCAAGCTGGGTTGGGGCACTGCCGGGGTTGGCTCGTACGGTCATCTCATGTGCGAGGCATTCAAGCTGCAGGCGGGGGTCGACATCCTGCACGTACCTTACCGCGGGGGTGGGGAGTCCCTCGCCGACTTCCTGGCCGGCGTCGTGCAGATCCATGCCGATCCCAACACGATGCCGCATGTCTCGGCTGGCAAGGCCAAGCTGTTCGCCGTGCTCGATCGCAACCGGCTGGCGGAGTTCCCCGATGTTCCGCTTCTGAAGGAGATCTATCCTGAGCTCGATTTCCTGGTCTGGTTCGCGATGTTCGCGCCGCCCGGCACACCAGCGGCGATCGTGCGCCGGATGAGCCAGGAGATGAACAAGGTTGCCCGCGAGCCGGACCTGAAGGCGCTCCTGCTCAAGGCGGCGCTGGCACCCAATCCTGGCACGCCGGAGGAGCTGGATGCCCTCCTGCGCAAGGACCACGAGCGCTATGGCAAGCTGGTGCGTCAGCTCAACCTGCGCATGGACTGATCCTCGGCTGTCCCCTCTCCCCACGCTTCTTCAGCATGGGGAGAGGGAGAAGATGCGCGACGCGTGGGCAATTGCCCTCGCGAGATGCGCACGATGCTCGCGTTCTCGGCAATGCAAGCGCGTTGCGCGTGCCTTTCGAATTGCGAGCCGGTTGCCCACACCGCATACTCGCGCAGCTATTCACGGATGATGGAGGTGACGATGACGCACGCGCGTTTCAGGATCGCTGTTGCCGCGTTGGCGCTGGTCGCCACCCCGGCGCTGGCCCAGGACAAGGTGCGTTTCCAGACCGACTGGATCCCCTCCGGTGAGCACGCCATGTACTACGGCGGCTGGCAGAAGGGCATCTTCGCCTCCGAAGGGATCGACGTCACCATCACGCGCGGCTACGGCTCGGGCGACACCGTCACCAAGCTCGCCGGCGGCGGCTTCGACTTCGGCGTCGCCGACATGGCTGCCGTCATGACGGCCAGGGCGCGGCAGAACGTGCCGGTCAAGACCATCGCGGTGGTCTACTCCCAGTCGCCGCACTCGCTGTTCGTGCTGAAGAGCTCCGGCATCACCAACTTCAAGGGCCTGGAGGGCAAGAAGATCGGTATTACGCCGGGCAACAGCCACAAGTTCTACTTCCCCAAGGTCGCCGAGCGTGCCGGCACCGATGCCAGCAAGATCACCTGGGTCAGCATGGACGGCGCGGCGATGGCGGCGCAGCTGATCGCCAAGAACCTCGACGCGGCGCCCTTCTACTCGATCCACCACTACTACCAGAACAAGGCGGCTAAGGCGGCCGGCGAGGAGATCGTCGTGCTGCCGTTCGTGGAGGTCGGCTTCAAGATCTTCGCGGCGACGATCATCGCCGGCGACAAGATGATCGCCGAGAAGCCGGACCTCACGAAGCGGTTCCTGCGGGCGATCAAGAAGACCTTCGAGTTCGCACGCGACAATCCCGAGGAGACTTGCAAGCTGCACGTCGAGAAGATTCCCGAGGTGGCGCTGGACGACTGCCTGGGCAGCGTGCGCGCGACCCTGACCTTCGTCTACAACGACCACTCCCAGCAGTACGGCTGGGGCAAAGAGAGCCCGGAGCGGCTCGACTTCACCTGGAAGGCCATGATGCGAAATGGGACTACAAGCAGGCCATCGACACCTCACTCGTCGAGAAATGATCCCAATGCCCGCGCAGCGCGTAGGTTGGGTCAAGCGAAGCGCAGACCCAACGCGGTTCCACCCAGTTCTTTGTGTTGGGTCATCACTGACGCTTGACCCAACCTACGGGATGGCTTGCCGAACAATGGACTCACATACCCGCGCTAAAGTAGGCCTTGAGTGATCGAGATCGAGAACGTGTCGAAGCACTTCGTCTCGCGCGACCGCGATCGGGTCGCGGCGCTGACGAACGTCTCGATCTCGATCCGCCGCAACGAGTTCGTCTGCCTCGTAGGGCCTTCGGGCTGCGGGAAGTCGACGCTGCTCAGGCTGGTGGGCGGGCTGCTCCCCGTCACCCAGGGCCGCGTCGTCATCGACGGCCAGCAGGTCTCGGAGCCCCGGGCAGAGACCGGCATCGTCTTCCAGTCGCCCACGCTGCTGCCGTGGGCGAGCGTGCTCGACAACGTGCTCTTCCCGCTCAAGATGATGAAGCGCGTCACGCGCGACAGTCCCAACCGCGCGAAGAGCCTGCTGAAGCTCGTCGGCCTCGATGGCTTCGAGGGCAAATATCCCCGCGAGCTGTCGGGCGGCATGCAGATGCGCGCCGGCATCTGCCGCGCGTTGGTGCATGACCCCGACATCCTCCTGATGGACGAGCCCTTCAGCTCTCTCGACGCGCTGACGCGCGAGGAGCTGACCCTGGAGCTCATGCGCATCTGGCGCGAGCAGCCCAAGACCGTTCTGTTCGTCACCCACTCGATCCCGGAATCGGTGATGCTTGCCGACCGCGTCGTCGTGCTATCACCGCGTCCCGGGCGCATCGCCGAGATCGTCCCTGTTCAAGTGCCGCGGCCGCGCCAGTTCGGCATGGAGGCGTTAGATGAGTTCCAGCGTGCAACCAGCCGGATCCGTCAGCTCATCTTCGGCGTTGAGCGCACCACCGTCCACTGAGTCCTATATTACTGAGCCTCGGCCGCTGCCGGCCTGGTTCGTCGAGGTCGTGCTGCCGATCGCGGCGATCGCGGCCCTGTTCCTGGTCTGGGAGGCCGCCTGCCAGTTCTTTGCCGTGCCCTCCTACATCATCCCCGCGCCATCGGCGATCTGGAAGGAGACGAGCGCCAATCCCGGCAACGTCGGCTGGCACACGCTGGTGACGACCAAGACGGTGCTGCTGGGGTTCATCGTCTCGGCGCTCGTGAGCCTGCCGCTGGCGGTGCTGCTCACCTCCTCGCCCCTCGTCGCCGCCTCCGTCTACCCGTTGCTGGTGCTGACGCAGGCGATCCCCAAGGTTGCATTGGCGCCGATCCTGGTGGTCGTGCTCGGCACCAGCGAGCTGCCGCGCGTGGTCGTGACCTTTCTTGTCGCCTTCTTCCCGCTCGTGCTCTCGATCGCCTCGGGCCTGGTGTCGGTTCCGCCCGAGCTGATCGAGCTCGGGCGCTCCTGCAAGGCCAACCGCTGGACCGAGCTGTGGCGCATCCGCCTGCCCTACGCCGTTCCCTTCATCTTCAGCGGCCTCAAGGCTGCGATCGCGCTCTCGGTAGTCGGCGCCGTGGTGGCCGAGTTCGTCAACGCCGATGCCGGCCTCGGCTACCTGATCCAGACCTCGACGGCCTTCTTCAAGGTGCAGCTCGCCTGGGGCGCCTTGATCATCCTCTCCATCATGGGGATCGTGCTGTTCCAGATCATCGTCGCCGTGGAGCGTATCTTCTTCCCCTGGTCTCCCGGCATCGACAAGCCGCCCGTCTGAGAGGAGCCTGCCGTGACAACCAAGCGCATGACCATCGTTCGCAACGGGCGCGTGCTCGACATCAAGGGCCACCGCGCGCCGGCGGCCGACATCCTGATCGCCGGCGACACGATCGCTGAGATCGGTCCTCCGGGCCTCGCCGCGCCCGCCGACGCCGTCCTCGTCGATGCCACCGACCGGCTGATCCATCCTGGTCTCATCAACGCCCACACCCACGGCCACGGCAATCTGAGCAAAGGCATGGGCGACCGTTGGACGTTGGAGCTTTTATTGACGGCCGCGCCCTGGATCAGCGGCAACCGCACGGCCGAGGACAAGTATCTCTCCACCTACATCGGCGCGCTCGAGATGCTGATGAAGGGGTGCACCGCCTGCTACGACCTGACGGTAGAGTTTCCCTCCCCCACGCCCGAGGGCCTCGGCGCGTGCGCCAAAGCCTACGCCGACGCTGGCATGCGTGCGGTCGTTGCGCCCATGGTCGCCAACATCTCCTTCTACGAGGCGATCCCCGGCCTTCTCGACGTGCTCCCCTCGGCCCTGCAGAAGGAGGTCGAGCGGCTGCGCATGGCACCCTACGAGGCGAGCCTCACGGCCATGCGCCGCGTATTGACGGACTGGAGCTTCGACCGCGAGCTTGTCCGCCCCGCCGTCGCCCCGACCATCCCGCACCACTGCAGCGACGAGTTCATGCGCGGCTGCGCCAGCCTAGCGCGCGAGTTCGGCGTCGGGCTGCACACGCATGTGCACGAGTCCAAAGTCCAGGTCATCGTCGGCCTCGAGAAGTACGGCAAGACGCCGACCGCGCACTTGCAGGACCTGGGCCTGC
>VBAB01000716.1 GCA_005888525.1 Alphaproteobacteria bacterium | reverse complement strand
TATGCGGGAGCGACGTAGCCGTCACGCCGGGGATCGCAGGCGCCGGTCATCAGCCCCGTAGCTGGATCAATGGCGACGCCCTGCATTCCGCCCACCCGCATGATCCAGGCACCACTGCGCTGGATCGTGTGGCCGCGCTCGACAAGCTTGTCCAGCACCGCGGGTTCGAAGCGGGACTCAAGCTCGACCAGACGACCGTCCCAGAGCCGTGCGCGCGGCTGCTCAATCGCCTCCTGCAAGGGCGAGCCGAAATTAAGGTGCTGCACCAGGGCCTGCACCTGCGTCTGCAGGATGCCATAGCTGCCGGGCGTGCCCAGCGCGAGCACCGGCTTGCCTTCGCGCAGCGACACGCTGGGCGCCATGCACACGGGCAGCGCACCACCGGGTTTTGTGCGGTTGGGACTCGCCGGGTTGATGTCGGCCCAGTAGAGAAAGTTATTGAGGCAAAGGCCTGTTCCCGGCACGACCACGCCTGAGCCGAAGGGGCTGCCGAGGCTCTGGGTGACGCAAACGACGTTGCCGTCGCGATCGGCAATGGAAAACGAGGTGGTGTGGTGCTCCTTATGGCCGGCTCCGGCGGCCGGCTGTGGCGTCCATTGCTCGGTCGGCCCGTCGACTGGCTTCCCATCGCGGACGCGTGCTCTGAGCCGCTCGACGTTCGCGTCCGACAAGAGCTGGGAGAGCGTGGCAGCGGTCGGAAAATTGTTGGCGATACGCTCGCCAGCCGCGAGGCGAATGGAACGCCAGACGGTGTCGAGATGCTCGACTCCATTGCGCTCCATCCGCGCGAGATCGAAGCCATCGAGAATGCGCAGTGTCAGCAGGAACTGAAAGGCCTCGCTGGGTGGCGGCAGCGTGTTGACGGTGAGGCCCCGGTAATTCGCGGTCAGCGGCTCTTTCCATGTCGGCTTGACTGCCTCCAGGTCGCCGAGCGTGAGGCATCCGCCGAGTTTCGCCAGATGCGCAACGATCATCTCGCCGAGCGCGCCGCCGTAGAGGTAACCCGGTCCGTTGCTCGCAAGTGCCTCCAATGTGCGCGCCAGGTCCGGCTGACGAATGATCCGTCCGAGCGCCACAGGCGCCGTCCCACCGGTGTAATTTCTCGCCCAATCGTCATAGAGCGCAGCCTGGCCCCGCAGCAGCGGGATGTGCTCATTGAACTCGGCGACGCCGAACTCGGCCAGCGCGAAGCCGTCGCGGGCCAGGCCGATTGCGGACTGCAGCGCGTCCTTGAGCGGCTTCCTGCCATGTGCGCGCACGAGCTCAGCCCAGCCCGCCAGATTGCCGGGCGTGCCGACCGAGAGGGCGCCATACCTGAGATCTTCGCGCCTCGTGAAGCGCTCTACCGGCAGCCTGGAGGGAACCAGTGGCGCGAAGTCGAGCACGCGCACTTGCTTCTGTGCCGCCACGTAGCAGGTCGCATAACCGAGGCCCGCGAGGCCGGACATGAAGGGCTCGACGACATTGAGTGCGGCTGCCGTTGCCGCTGCCGCGTCGAACGCATTGCCTCCGCTCGCAAGCAGCTTGGCGCCGGCCTGCGCGGCAAGGGGGTGGGCGGCCGCGACGACGCCGTGCAGCGATGAGATGGTTGGATGCTTGCCATGCATGTGTAGTCTCCACGCAAAGGGATGGACTGGTGTAGCAGAAGTCGAAGAGCGCGGGGGTCTCATGCTGCGCGATGTCGTGCCGGGGGCGTTGCAAGCTACACCGTCCAGCTGCAATACGAGCGCAAAACCGCGGATCGTCGGGCCAGACACGTTGAATGACTCGGCAGGCGGCTCCGATGCACGTACCGAGCAAGCTCAAGATCAGTTGGCTCCCCGCCAAAAGCGACGTCTCACGGGGCGATTTCGTCCCGATCCGAGCTGGATGGACCGGTGGCGGCGACCAGCGGTTTCGGTGTCATGTTTCGCGACGTGTGTCGAGAAAACGGAGATGGGATCAGCTCGGTAAAGCGAAGGGCATATTCCGGCCCTCGGTCCGGGTCGCTACGGCCGCCAAATCTGGGTGAGCGCATGAGCATCGAGCTCGACGCTGCGATCGATGCAGCGGCGCATGCGAGAGGTTCATGCGTCCGTCTGCTCGAGCAGGGCGCGGCGGTCAGAACGATCGGCGAACAGAGCGAACTGCGCGCCTGGGTTGGAAGTCGAGCTTCTTGCAGATGTCCATCCAATATTGCTGACTGACGCGTGTCTCGGGCTTCCATAGGCGCAGACACTCGGCAACGTTGTCACGCGGAAACGCAGAGGGCGAGGCGGATGCTCGGACGCGCGTGGGGAGGGTTCGCGGCGGGAGCGCGGATACGCCGACACGCCGTTTCGTCGCAGCCGCCAAAGGCGGCGGTGGCGAAGCCACCAATGGCATTCAGGCCGCTCCATCAGAAGAATGCGCGCCGCCGAGATCTATCGGCCCGCCTCACGCATCTATCGCGGCTTGCCCGAGATCGAATACCCCATGCACGACCGCGACGTCCTCGTCACAGCCTGCGGCCGCATCTGCATGCACAGAAGGAAAATCAACATCTCAACCGTCATCGCCGGCCAGAGACTGGGCCTAAAGGAGGTCGAGGACGGAATCTGGGTCGTAACCTTCATGGCCTACGACCTCGGATATATCGACTTGGAACAGAAAACACTGCAACCTATCGACAACCCGTTCGGTACCCGCGTGTCACCCATGTCTTAGGTACAATCCGTTACCCATGTCTCCGGGTCGGACACATGAGAAGTCCTGGCGGAGGGAGTGTCCGTTTATCGGTCTTCCAAATCATTGCAATGCATTTTCCTATGTAATTGACACGCCATACAACTTTTCCCTTCCAACCTTCCAACGTATTCTGATGGTTTCTTGAACTTTCTAACAATTGATTGTAG
>VBAB01000715.1 GCA_005888525.1 Alphaproteobacteria bacterium | reverse complement strand
CCACCGTCAGCTGCTTGTCCTTGTCGCGCTTGCGCCGCACCTTCGGCATCGGGATCTGGCGCACGCCGGTGAGATACTGGCCGGTGACGCTCTCGGCGCTGGCCATGATCTCGTCCGGCGTGCCCTGGGCGACGATGTGCCCGCCGTGGATGCCGGCGCCCGGGCCGATGTCGACCACGTGGTCGGCGGACAGGATCGCATCCTCGTCGTGCTCGACCACGATCACCGTGTTGCCGATGTCGCGCAGGTGCTTGAGCGTCTCCAGCAGGCGGGCGTTGTCGCGCTGGTGCAGGCCTATCGACGGCTCGTCCAGCACGTAGAGCACGCCGGTGAGGCCGGAGCCGATCTGCGAGGCCAGCCGGATGCGCTGGCTCTCGCCGCCCGACAGCGTGCCCGCCGCCCGCGAAAGCGTCAGATAATCGAGGCCGACGTCGACCAGGAACTGCAGCCGCTCGCGGATCTCCTTGAGGATGCGGGTGGCGATCTCGATCTGCTTCTTGTTGAAGGTGCCGGGCAGCTCGGCGAACCATTGGTTGGCGGCGCGGATCGAGAGATCGCCCACCTCGCCGATGTGCTTGCCCCCGACCTTCACCGCCAGCGCCTGCGGCTTGAGACGGTAGCCGCCGCACGCGTCGCAGGGGTGGGCGCCCTGGTAGCGGGAGAGCTCCTCGCGCACCCAGTCGCTCTCGGTCTCGCGGAAGCGGCGCTCGATGTTGCCGATCACGCCCTCGAACGGCTTCACGTTGGTGTAGCGGCGCACGCCGTCCTCGTAGACGAACTCCACCTCCTCGTCCTTGGTGCCCCACAGGATCGCGTCCTGCACCTTCTTGGGCAGCTTCTCCCACGGCGTCGACATCGACACCTTGAAGTGCTTGGCCAGCGCCTCCAGCGTCTGCTCGTAGTAGGGCGAGGTGCTGCCCGTCTTGGCCCAGGGGTAGACTGCCCCCTGCTTCAGGCTCAGCGTAGGATCGGGCACGACGAGATCCGCCTCGAAGCGCATCTCGGTGCCCAGCCCATCGCACTTGGGGCAGGCGCCGGCGGGGGCATTGAACGAGAACAGCCGCGGCTCGATCTCGTCGATGGTGAAGCCCGAGACGGGGCAGGCAAACCGCGCAGAGAACGTGATCCGCTCGTGCGTCTCGTTCTTGTTGCGCAGAACTTCCTTCTCGTTGGACGAAGTCCCCCTCACCCCGACCCTCTCCCCCGAAGGGAGAGGGGGCCCGTCGGCGCCTGGCTCGACCGTGTTCCCTCTCCCCTTGGGGAGAGGGTTAGGGTGAGGGGGCCTTAAGGGCTTGTCGGCGTACTCGGCGATGGCGATGCCGTCGGTCAGCTCCAGCGCCGTCTCGAAGCTGTCGGCCAGCCTGCTGCCGATGTCCTTGCGCACGACCAGGCGGTCCACCACCACGTCGATGTCGTGCTTGTATTTCTTGTCGAGCTTGGGCGCGTCCGAGATCTCGTAGAACTGGCCGTTGATCTTGACGCGCTGGAAGCCCTTCTTCTGCAGCTCGGCCAGCTCCTTGCGGTACTCGCCCTTGCGCCCGCGCACGATCGGCGCCAGCAGGTAGAGCCGCGTGCCCTCCGGCAGCGCCAGCACCCGGTCGACCATCTGCGTGACCGTCTGGCTCTCGATCGGCAGGCCGGTGGCCGGCGAGTAGGGCACGCCGACGCGGGCGAACAGCAGGCGCAGGTAGTCGTAGATCTCCGTGACCGTGCCGACGGTGGAGCGCGGGTTCTTCGACGTGGTTTTCTGCTCGATGGAGATGGCCGGCGACAGCCCGTCGATGTGGTCGACATCGGGCTTCTGCATCATCTCCAGGAACTGGCGCGCGTAGGCTGACAGGCTCTCGACGTAGCGGCGCTGGCCCTCGGCATAAATGGTGTCGAAAGCGAGCGAGGACTTGCCCGAGCCCGACAAGCCCGTGAACACGATCAGCGCGTCGCGCGGGATCTCGAGATCGACATTCTTCAGGTTGTGCTCGCGCGCCCCGCGGACGTGGATCGTCCTGTGGCCTTCGCCCACGGGGGTCGCCTTACCCGCCTCGGCGGGCGATTTGCTCACGATCTTCGCCATCGGTTCCGTCTTATGCTTTGCGCGCGTCAAGCCACCGCTGCAGCGAGGGTGCACTCTCTGCCGACGGCCGTCCGGCAATGATCGACGCCACGCTGATGTCCTCGTCTACAGCCGGCCAATGAATTCCCTCACCGCGCGCCACCAGCTGCCAATTGCTGCGCTCCTCAGACGTCGCATGCAGCAGCCTCGGATACCAAGCCAGGGGAGCCGAGACTCTGCGTCCGTCCGTGAGGTCGACAGTCAGGGTATCACCGGTCACGGCTACTGCCGTCGCAAGGGCCATACCGATCATCTAGCGCAAACGAGTTGGACCGGCAATGCGAGCCAGGACCGCGTGCACAGGCTGCGAAAATGACGGTCTTGTGCTATGATATTTGGCAGGAGGAGTCAGTCCCATGCACCTGCCGGACCCCTTGATCACGATTTCGCCGGACTACCTGAGCGGGGCGCCGATCTTCACCGGAACGCGCGTGCCGGTGCAGGCTCTGTTCGACTACATCGAAGGCGGCGACCCTCTCGACGAGTTCCTGGAGGATTTCCCCGATGTCTCCCGGGAGCATGCCATAGCTGTGCTGGAGTTCGCTCGCATCACGGCCATCGCCCAATCCAAGACAGCTGCGGAATGAAACGGACGGCACATGCGCATTTTGCTGGATGCGTGTGTGCCGAGAGGCTTGAGGCGAAGTCTTGCAGGTCATGACGTCTCGACCGCCCGCGAGATGGGCTGGAACAAGCTGCCCGACGATCTGCTCCTGGGAAATGTTTCCTACACCTTTGACGTGCTCGTCACCGTCGACAAGAGCATGCCGTTTCAGCAGCGGCTCAGTAGTCGTCCGTTCGGCGTGATCCTGCTGCGAGCGAGAACGAACAGACTTGCTGATCTGTTGCCCTTGGTACCGGCGCTGCTCCGAGCCCTCGGCGAGATAAAGCCGGGCGAGGTGCGCGAGGTAAAGGCTTGAAGCCCCAGGTCTTCGGCCCGACCCG
>VBAB01000714.1 GCA_005888525.1 Alphaproteobacteria bacterium | reverse complement strand
TGCGCGAGGCGACGTCGCGCCTGCGCCTCAACGATGCGAGCTTCACCTACGAGACGGAGTCCTCCGCCGCGCTCGGCTTCGGCTTCCGCTGCGGCTTCCTCGGCCTCTTGCACCTGGAGATCATCACCGAGCGGCTGGAGCGCGAGTTCAATCTCGAGCTCATCACGACGGCGCCCAGCGTCATCTATCACATCCATCTCACCGACGGCACCAAGCTGGAGATGCACAACCCGGCCGACATGCCCGATCCCGTGAAGATCGACCACATCGAGGAGCCGTGGATCGAGGCTACCATCCTGGTGCCGGACGAGCACCTGGGGTCCGTGCTGAAGCTGTGCCAGGACCGGCGCGGCCGGCAGAAGAATCTCACTTACGCCGGCTCGCGCGCGCTCCTCGTCTACGAGCTGCCGCTCAACGAGGTGGTGTTCGACTTCTACGATCGGCTCAAGTCCATCAGCCGCGGCTACGCCTCCTTCGACTATCACATCAAGGGCTACGAGCCGGGCGACCTTGTGAAAATGTCGATCCTGGTGAACGCGGAAGCCGTCGACGCGCTCTCCATGATCGTGCACCGCGCGCGCGCCGAGAGCCGCGGCCGGGCCATGTGCGAGAAGCTGAAGGAGCTGATCCCGCCGCACCTCTTCCAGATCCCGATCCAGGCCGCGATCGGCGGCCGCATCATCGCCCGCGAGACCATCCGCGCGCTCAGGAAGGACGTGCTCGCCAAGTGCTACGGCGGCGACATTACGCGCAAGCGCAAACTGCTCGAGAAGCAGAAGAAGGGAAAAAAACGCATGCGCCAATTCGGCCAAGTCGAGATCCCGCAAGAGGCCTTCATCGCGGCGCTGAAGATGGACGAGAATTGAGCGACGAAGCGCCGGAGGCGCGCCGTCGTCATCCGGGGACTTGTTCCCCGGATCCACCCATCCACACGCGAGAGTTTGTAAATGTGCGCGGTGACTTCGCGCCGGAGCTAGGGGGAAACTAGATCCCGGCGACAAGCGCCGGGATGACAATGCCTCACGCCGCCTCCTCCGCCGCGTCCATCGCGTCCCCGTCACGCCCGTT
>VBAB01000713.1 GCA_005888525.1 Alphaproteobacteria bacterium | reverse complement strand
GCGCAACCGCCGCGAGCAGCCGTCCGGCTTCGTCGAGATCGGCCGCGCTCGGATCGGGAAACGATCCCGGCAGCTGCAGATGGCGCACCGCGACGCCGAGCTGCGCAAGCAGCGCCAGCACGCGACGATCATACATGTAGCCGCCCGTCGACAGCTCGATATCGCCGGGAATGGCGAACGCGGCGGAGATCATGTGAGTCGGCACCGGTGCAATAATTTCGACGTGTCATCCCGGTGCTTGTCACCGGGATCCATCTGTCCGCAAGCGCCGGAGAGAGCGGATAGGTGGATCCCGGGCATAAAGCCCGGGATGACAACGTTGGCGCATTGGGCGAGCATTCGATTCACGTCACACCGGCCCCTCGAACCAGGCGCGCGCCAGGTCGGTCTCGTGCAGGATGACGCGGATCTTGGCGAGGCCCTTGCCGTCCTCGCCCAGCGCACCGCCTTTCGCCGCCGCAGCCATGGCGTCGAACACGTAGCGGCACAGGAACTCGGTAGTCGTCAGCGTGCCCTTGAACTGCGGCAAGGCGTCGAGGTTCTGGTAGGCGAGGGGTTTGAGCGTCTTGTTGAGCACGTCCAGCGCCGCGCCGATGTCCACAACCACGTTCTGCCTGGTGAGCTTCTCGCGGAAGAAGGCGACGTCCACCACGAAGGTGGCGCCGTGCATGTTCTGCGCCGGCCCGAAGAACGGATCGGGCAAGCTGTGGGCGATCATGATCCGGTCGCGCACCTCGACGGCGTACATCGTTGTCTCCTGCTCGATCAGGCTTTGGGATAGCGGATCACGGGGGCGAGACCTTGGCCGCCCGGCCCGAGGATGCGGGGCAGCTCGCGGGCCGCGTCCTCGAAGGCGATCTCTTCGGCTACGAGAGCATCGAGGGCTGGCATTGCCGCCAGCAGCGCAACTGCGGCTTCGACGCGGCGACGATGGCTCCAGCGCGGCCGGCGGCTCGGCGAGACGTGGCCGACCTGCGAGGAGACGAGCTTCAGCCGGCGGCTGTGGAAGGCGCCGCCGAGATCGACCTGGACGGGCTTGTCGCCATACCAGCTCATCTCCACGATCGTGCCCTCGAACCCCGCACAATTGATGGCGGTGTTGAGGCCAGCGGCCGTGACGCTGGCGTGAAAGACGATATCTGCTTCGCCAGGCGCCTGCTTGGGCGACGCGAACTGGGCGCCCAGGGACTGCACGACCGGACGTCGGCCTTGATCGATGTCCACGGCCGTCACCTCGGCGGCCGGCAACCGCGCCGCCAGCGCCGCCACCAGCAGCCCCAACACCCCGGCTCCCACGACGACGATCCGATCCCCTGGGCCCGCTCCCGCATCCCAGAGCGCGTTGAGCGCCGTTTCCATGTTGGCCGCCAGCGTCGCGCGCCGCGCGGGCACGCCGTCCGGCACCGGCACCAGCGCGCCGACTGGCACGACAAAGAAGTCCTGGTGCGGATGCAGACAGAACACCGTGCGACCCATCAACTCGGGCGAACCCTCCTCTACAACTCCAGTCGCGCAATAGCCGTATTTGACTGGAAAAGGGAACGCGCCCTCCTGGTTGGGTCCACGCATGCGCTCCCACTCGCTTTGGCCGATGGCCCCGCTGAACACCAGCCGCTCCGTGCCGCGACTGATGCCGCTGAACAGCGTGCGCACCAGCGCCTCGCCGGGTTTCGGTCGCGCCAGCGGCGCAAGCCGCAGCTCGACGGCGCCTTTTGCGGCATACCAGAGCGAGCGGGCGATGCGGGTCTTGCCGGTCGACCGGCGCGTCATCATCTTATCTCCCGCGCCGTGGGGTCGCCGCTTTAGATGAAGGTCGCCAAGAAATCTGCATGAGCGAAAGTCTCGACACCCCGTCGCCGGGGGCGCTGCCTCCGGCCGCGCTCAGCCTTACGACA
>VBAB01000608.1 GCA_005888525.1 Alphaproteobacteria bacterium | reverse complement strand
GGCCAGGCCCATCACCCACGCCCTGAGCTCGCGCATTGCTGCTCGCTGATCTCCCATAGCTGCCGCCCCGTCTGTCGGTCCTGTGCCGCCGCGCTCGGCGTCTTGGGCTGCTTGTCGAAAAAATACCCGCCGCTAACGTCCGCGACATCCAATGAGCTGGCCAGCCATACGAGCGTTTCCGCTCCCTTCGGGGCGCTGCGCGACATCGGCCTGAGGATCGTCATGCCGAGGTCCATCAGCAGCCCGTTGTTGCGATTGAACCCCGTGGCCACCAGCCCAGGGTGGAAGCAGTTGGCCGTAACCGCGGTGCCCGTTAGACGTTGGGCCAATTCGGCCGTGAACAGGATGTTGGCAAGCTTGGTCTCGCCGTAGCGGGCAAAGCCCCGATAGGAGCGCGCGGCGCTCATGTCGTCGAAGGGGATGTGCGCGCCCTGGTGGGCGTCGGATGCAGTGGTGACGATGCGCGCCGGTGCGCTTTCCTGCAAACGGCCAAGCAGCAGCGTCGTCAGCAGGAACGGCGCAAGGTGGTTGACCGCCCAGGTCAACTCGATGCCGTCCTCGGTCAGCTGCCGAGTTCCGTACATCGCACCGGCGTTGTTGACGAGGACATCCAATCTTGGGCACTGGGACAGAACCTCGGCCGCCAATCTGCGCACGGAGGCCTGCGAGGAGAGGTCGGCGATGAAGGCCAGCACGGTCGCTCCCTTGCCGGCCGCCGCTCGGATGCGCGCCGCTGCCATGCGTGTCCTGGTCTCGCTTCGGCCGACGATGGCGAGGCTTGCCCCGAGTGCGGCCAGCGCTTCCGCGGCGGCGAGCCCGATGCCATTGGTGGCGCCGGTGATCAGGATCTGCTTGCCGTTCATGGCTGCTGCGATTGTCTCGACCGCTCCCAGAGGAGGCTTGGACCAAGTGTGCGTCAGCGCAGGAATTCATCCGTGAAAAGGCCGTCGTAGCTTTTCAGTGCGTCCTTGGGATCGAGCAGCTTGGCGGCGAGACTGACCTTCTGCGAGTTCTCCAGCTGCGGCACCGTCACGCGGATGTCCTTGGCATGCGCCTTGTGCGCGGCCTGCCAGGCAGCGGCAAGCAGCAGCGGGTCCATCCTCTGGAAGCGCTTCTTCAGGATCTCGAACACCGCATCGGGCTTTTCCTGGATCATCTTGGCGGCGGCGGCGTAGGCGCGCGCCATGCGTGCGCACAGGTCGCGCTTGGCCTGGCAGGTCTCGGGGCGCGTGTAGATGAGGCCGTAGGCGAAGGGGAGCAACTCCGGCGCATCGGTCACGGCGCTCACGAGCATGACGGCTGCGCCCTTGACCACCGCCTGGGTCGTGAACGGCATGGACGTTGCATAGCCGTCGACCGACTTGTTCTCGAGCGCCGGCAGCATGGCCGGCGGGTCCATCGGCGCAATGCGGACATCGTTCTCGACGTCGAGGCCACCGAGGTTGGCGACATAGCGCTGCCAGGCGTGGATGATGCTGCCCACGCCCTGGATGGCGATGGTCTTGCCCTTCAGCGCCTTGGCGCGCTCCGCGGGCGGCGTCTTGTCGGTGATCCCGGCCGCCTCCGCCACGTCCTTGCGCAACACCAGCTCGACCATCGGCCGGTCCACCAGGTTGGCGATGGCCAAGAACCTCTGCCCCTGCGCCGCCGCCCGCAGAAACACGGGTCCCGTGCCCATCGTGAAGTCTGCGCTGCCGGCCAGCACGGCATTGGGGGAGGCGACGCCAACGAGGTTCCGGGTCGATACCTTCAGGCCCTCCTGCTTGAAGAAGCCGGCGTCCTCGGCGACGAAGTGGGCGGTAAAGGTAAGCGTCAGAGCCGGAATCGCGAATATGACCTCGGTCTCCTGTTGGCTCTTTGCAATGGTGGGATTGAGCCCAATCGCGATGCCGAGGGCAGCCGCGGCCAGCTGTGTTGCCCATTTGAACATCCGATCCTCCCGAGCTCTCGTTTCCAGCCCGAGACTCTTGTAACAAGAACGCCCAGAGCGCCACAACGCACCAGCGAGCAAGAGAATGACAGCCTGGCGACAAACGGAGGGTCCCGCGCAAACGCGGCATGCCGGGGTCGCAACGTCGCTCAGGGCGCGCGGCGACCAGCTCGCCGTTCTCGTGGCCTTGTTCGCCATCTGGGAGGGGCTGAGCTTCGCCTTCGGCACCTACTGGGTCGGATCGCCGTTTGGCGTTGCCACGCGTCTGGCTAGCGGCGTTCTCAGCGGCGAGATCCTGCGGCATGCCTCCTACACGCTGTTCGAGGCCGTCGCCGGCTTCCTCATCGGCGCGCTCCCTGCAGCCGCGCTGCCCTTCGCCCTGCGTCGCCTGCCGATCGTTAGCGCCATCCTCGACCCGTTCATGGTCGGCGGCTACGGTGCGCCCAAGCTGGCGCTGGCGCCGCTTTTCGTCTTGTGGTTCGGCATCGGCATCGAATCGAAGATCGCGCTGGTGGCGATCACGGTCTTCTTCATCGTCTATTTCAGCGCCCAGGCCGGCATCCGCGCGCTCGACGCCAAGCTCGTGCAGATGGCCCAGGTGATGGGTGCCAGCGAGCGCGACGTGGCCCGCCACATCGTCTTCCCCGGCGCCGTCCCCTATATCTTCACCGGTCTTCGCATCGCTATGCCCTATTCGATCGGCGGTGCCGTCATCGCCGAATTGATCTCGGCCAACCGCGGGCTCGGCTATCTGATCCAGCTCGGGGCCATGAATTTCGATACCACGGGCGTGTTCGTGGCGCTCGTTGCCACGACCTGCATCGTCTTTCTGGGCAACTGGTGCGTCGACGCAATCGAGCGCCGGCTGCTGCGCTGGCGCCCGCCGCCGGACCTCGAGATGCAGGCGGGGAGCTGAGGATGGCCGTCGCCCCGGTGCTCGAAGTGCGCGGCTTGAGCAAGCGCTTTGCCACGCGCGCCGGCCGCGATCCTTCTCCGTGGGTCATTCAGGATCTGAGCTTTG
>VBAB01000607.1 GCA_005888525.1 Alphaproteobacteria bacterium | reverse complement strand
CCAGATGGTACCCTCAAGGTATGGGCCGTCACTACACTATCACCGTCGAAAGGTGCACCATGTAGAAGGGATTTGTAGAGCATCGGGAATCATCTGTCGGAAGCAGAACACCAGAATGCGTCCCTGATATGCGCGGTCCCTCGCTCCTCAGCTTGCCTGCTTGGCGCTAGTCTAGACTCTGGGAAGGAACGCTAGCCAGGACGGATACCGATGCAGACGCTCACCATCGGCGACGTGACCATCACCAGCATCATCGAGCGGGACGGACCATGGCGGAAGCCCGAGGACATGTTCCCGGCTTATGACCCGGAGATCGGCCGTCGCCACCTCGCCGAGATGGACCCCGTGGTGTTCGATCCCGCCAGCGGCCGGATGGTCATCACCTACCAGACCTTCGTCGTGCGCACCCCCAAGCACATGGTCCTGATCGACACCTGCACCGGCGAGGACAAGGGCCACCCGCCGCCGTTCGATTTTCCCAAGCAACCGTGGCTCGACAATCTTCGCGCTGCCGGCCTCGGCTTCGAGGACATCACGCACGTGTTCTGCACGCACCTGCACATCGACCACACCGGCTGGAACACGATGCTGCGCAACGGCCGCTGGGTGGCGACCTTCCCGAAAGCGAAGTATATCTTCCATAAGGGTGAATACGCACACTGGGAGGCCATGACGAAGCAGGGTGCCAACCCGCCCGGCAACGTGTGGACCTACAATTGCCGCCCGATCGTCGAGGCCGGCCAGGCGCTTCTGGTCGACGACGCTTATCAGCTCGACGACACGTTCTCGCTCACCCCCACGCCGGGCCACTCACCGCATCACTGCTGCGTCGACATCCGCTCACGCGGACAGCATGCGGTGGTGACGGGCGATATGATGCACCACGCGCTCCAGTGCCGGGAGCCCAGCTGGTCCACCATCTTCGACACCGACAAGGAGCAGGCCGCCAAGTCTCGCCGCAGCTTCTTGGGCAAGGTAGCCGACACGAGCACGCTGGTGCTGCCGATCCATTTCCCCAGCCCCACCGTCGGCCGGGTCGCGGCGGACGGCGAGCGCTTCCGTTACAATTTCGTGCGCTGATCAAGTCCGTGCCGTCGTCCAGCGCGCCTACCGGCATGCCACGTCAAAATCGACATGGTAGTGCTGGTCGTGCTTCACCCAGGCTTGCTGCTTGTTGAAGGCGATGCGGCCGATTGCCTGCGCACCCGGCCCTGTCGCCGCGAGCTTGGGCTGCAGGCCGACATCGAAGATCACGCGCCGGATCCTGATGCCATTGGCCCGCGCCGCGCGATCAAGAGCGAGCAGATGCAGGGCCATCGCGTCAAAATCCAACTTGTACGAGCCCGACCGCCCGCTGTTGTCAAACTCGAGGGAGTAGCCGAACTTATTGAGTGGTGAAGCCGGCAGTTGCGAAACCTGGCCGTCCAGCGTTCGGACGGGCACGTGAAAGTCAACCGACGTGCCATTGGCGTGGGTCTTGTGGGGCGCAAATCCGCCTCCCCAGGGCCACCCGCTCTCGGCGTAGACGAAGCGCAGCTCCGGGTGAGACTTGCTCAGGTCTGCGTACGCGTCGCGCATCGCATTCCTGACGGCGCTGTGCACAAACGTGCGGCCGAGCAAGAAGCCGAGCACGCTGTACGCACGATAGTTTTCCCCGGAGTAAGGCAGTCTCCGGCCGCCCTCGAGACTGCCGGCAGCGACAGTTCCATGGCACACGCTTGCTCGGCCCCCATCGATTCCGAGCCACGCGACGTACGCGGCAAACCCGGCCGCAGCGCACACCGGCAAGACGCAAGCCGCGAGCAGGACCCGACGCATTGTCATAGCCGGGCCTCATGCCGCCTCATCCGAGCTGGCGGCGATAGAGCGCGATCAGGCGCTCCCAGTGCCGCTCGGCCGCCGGCTTGTCGTAGATCTTGCGCTGCGGGAAGGCGAAGCCATGGTGGACGCCCGGATACATCTCGAGCTCACCGGGGCTGCCGGCTTTCTCGAACAGGCCGCGCAGCTGCTCGACCATCGGCAGAGGCGCCAGCTCGTCATGCTCCGCGCAGGCGATGTAGAGTTCACCCTTGCCCTTGCCGAGCGACAGATGCGGGCTCTCGACCGCGTCGCTGACGAGCCAGGTGCCGTAGAACGAGGCCGCAGCCGCGATGCGGTCGGGATAGCGCGCGGCGGCAGCGAGTGCATAGGGCCCGCTCATGCAGTAGCCGTGGACGCCGACCGGCCCGCGCTTGGCACCCTCCTGCGTCTCGGCAAACGCGACCATGGCTGCGACGTCGTCCATGACCGGCGGGATCGTCATCTTGGTGCGCACCGCGCGCATGCGCTGATGCTCGGGGCTGCCATGCGCGAGCACATCAGGCCCGTATTTCGTGTCGCGCCCTGCGCGGTAGTAGAGATTGGGCAGCAGCACGTAGTAGCCGACCGTGGCGAGCCGGCGCGCCATGTCGCGCAGCTCCTCGCGGATGCCGGGGGCGTCCATCAGCAACAGTACGGGCGGGTGTGCGCCGCGCTCCGGGCGGCAGATGAAGGTCTCCATCGCGCCGGCTTTGGTGGCGATGTCCAAGGTCTGCTCGATCATGATCTGGTCCTCCCGATGCCGCCAGCCTACGCGATCCTGGCAGGCACAGTCACCGGGGTTGCTGGCTGGAGTAGATCAGGATCGCTTCAGATTGAGTTATACCGACGAGCCAAAGCATTGACCCCGAGCTGGAGACGAAGTTGTCTCTGCCCGCCCCGTCCTCCAACCCCGTGCTGAGCCTGTCGAAGCACGCTTGGAGTCCGCGGCCCGCCCTTCGACCCTCGGGACAAGCCCGAGGGCATGCAGGCTCAGGGCGAGGTCGTGGTTGCGTTGGCCCTCAGGCGTCACCGCGAGTCGGTGTTTTCGCTCGTCGGTATTGCCTGCGTGCTCCTCCGCTTTCCCTCCCAACGAAGACAGCTCCCGGCAGACGTGCAGGGCGCAGCACGATGCCTCTTGCGCGCGCTTGGCGCACTTGCTATATGACTGACGGGTCAGTCA
>VBAB01000606.1 GCA_005888525.1 Alphaproteobacteria bacterium | reverse complement strand
AAGGTGCGCTCCCGCCAGCAGCGGGGCGAGCCCGACGGCCGGCGCATCGGCGTCGGCTTTGCCATGTACTCCGAGCAGGCCGGACACGGCACCAGCGTCTACGCGGCGTGGGGCATCCCGATGGTGCCCGGCCACGAGCCGGCGCTGGCGCGCTTTACGCCGGACGGCGGGCTGGAATTGCGGATCGGCGCCCACAGCCATGGCCAGGGCCTCGAGACCACGCTGTCGCAGGTGGCGCATTCGATCCTCGGCGTGCCGCACGAGCGCATCCGCCTCGTCCACGGCGATACCGCCGAGACGCCCTACTCCACGGGCACCTGGGGCTCGCGCTGCATGATCATGGCGGGCGGGGCCGTGGCTGCGGCGTGCGACGAGCTGGCGAGCCGCGTGCTCGGCATCGGCGCCAAGCTGTTGCAGGCCAAGCGCGAGGACGTCCGCCTTGTCGGCGGCGAGGTGGTGGGCCCCTCGGGGCGCATCGCGGTGGCCGACGTGGCGCGCACCTGGTATCGCCGGCCGCAGGATCTGCCCGGCGACGTCAACGCGAGCGGGCTGGAAGTCACCGCCGGCTACAAGGCCAAGCGCGACACCGGTACCTTCAGCTACGCGGCGCATGCGGCCGTCGTCGCGGTCGATCCGGAGACCGGAGAGCTGGAGATCCTCGACTACGTGGTAGTCGAGGACGGCGGCATCCTGGTCAACCCCATGATCGTCGACGGCCAGATCATCGGCGGCACCGCGCAGGGCATCGGCACCGCGCTGTACGAGGAGATGCGCTTCGACGCACAGGCCCAGCCGCTTGCCTCAACGCTCTCCGACTACCTTCTGCCCGGACCCAGCGAGGTGCCCGACGTGCGCATCGTGCACATGGAGACGCCCTCGCCCTACACCCGCTTCGGCCAGAAAGGTCTGGGCGAGGGCGGCGCCATCGCACCCCCCGCCGCCATCACCAACGCCGTCAACGACGCCCTGGCCGGCCTCGGTGCCGAGCTGCTGGTGTCGCCCATTACGCCGCGCCGTATCGTCGAGGCCATCGCGCGCGCCGGACGGACGGCCGACGCCGCGTGATAGTCTGCCGGGCCGGTCCGGCCGTCGGCTTCGTGTCATCCTGGCAAAATGGAGCGCTATCTGACCTTGTCGCGGAAGAAGTCCAACAGCACCTGGCCGGCATTCAGCCCTGGCGGCACGTCGTGGCCGCCTCCAACGATGCGATAAAGAACGACAGGTCCGCCGGAGCACCTTGTGGAGCGTTCGATCTCGATCCTTCGCGGATGTGTGCCGGGCAAGACAGATTGTTGGGCCGCCTCGGCGCAGCCGTTGAGGCGCCGGAAGAAGCCAACCAAGCGCTCCGCCGACCACAAACTGTCGCCCCTGATACTTTGGCCGCCCGCATAAGGCAGCATCTGATCGGCGGTACCGTTGACCATCAGAATGGGGAGAGGCTTGGCCGGCTGACAGCTCGCGCCGGTCAGTTCTGCCATTGCCGAGATGAGCAAACCGATTGCGGCGAAACTCCCGGCATCGACACATGCCATCCGCAGGGCCATGACGCCACCGAGCGATAGGCCAGAAAGATAAATCCGTTTGGGATCGGACACGCCACGCCGCACGAGATCGGCGACCAGAATTTTGAGGAAGCCAACGTCGTCGGGGAGGCCACCATGCTGTTGAAAGAATTGAACGTCCTTGGCGGATTCCTTGCCGGGCGGAAAGAAGTTCCAGCGGCTGCCTCGCCCTTCCGGAAAGACCGCTACCAATCCTTCACGCGGCGCAAGTTGAGCGAGACCCGAGTCTTGGGCAATATCCGCAGCGCGTCTGCCAGCCCCGTGCAGCATGATGATCGTCGGACGCGGCCCTTGCACTATGGGCCGCTCGAGCAGGAATGCTCGCGCCTGTCCGTTGACGATGAGCTGCATCGGTTCGGCGTCGGCGCCGCGGACAGAGAGGATCGTGGCCAATATCAGAAGAATGATAGTCGTCGTGGCCGACTTCGATTCACTCCACAACCACTCGAACAGCCAACAGTCAGTTTCTGTCAAATTACACCGCCGAGCGTAAGTTCCAACTCGCACTGCTGCAAGTTCGACGGCATCACCGCGGAGGTGGGGACCCCGCAACTTTCCGCACCTGCAACGGCTCGGTGTCGCGGACGCCCGCCTGCGCGTCGCCTGCGCGGTGATGATGTTGGAGAAGGACGAAGGGTCAATACATGGCTCGACGGTATTGCCCGTGCCTCGACCACGCCGCAGCCCAGCCATTGGTTGTCCGCGGCGGAACTGGTAATGCTCCGGGACGCATGAACGCTGCCCATCCGGGCGCCGTCGCTGCGTCCGGCCGTGGGCATCCGGCCACCGGCAACACGAGGCCGCCGCATGAAGCCTGTCGCCTTCGACTATGCGCGCCCGGCATCTGTGGCGGAGGCCGTGCGGATGCTCGCCGCCTCGCCCGACGCCAAGGTGCT
>VBAB01000133.1 GCA_005888525.1 Alphaproteobacteria bacterium | reverse complement strand
GTGCAGGCCGTCGTCGAGATTGAGCCTGGCGTCCATTGCCACGCCTTCGAGGAAGAACGGATAGAGGATCAGCCCGTGCTTGCCCGCCAGGTCTGGATAGATGCCGTCGAAGGCCCGCACGTAGTCCTTGCCCAGGCTGCGCGGCGCGAACATGCCGGCGAGCAGCACCTCGGCGCCGCTGGCCTTGAGGGCGGTGATGATCTTGTCCAGGTTGGCCTTGGCGCGCGTGGGGTCGAGCCCGCGCAGTGCGTCGTTGGCGCCGAGCTCGAGGATCACGGCGCCGGTTTGCTCCGGCACGGCCCAGGTCATGCGCGCAAGCCCGCCTGCCGTCGTGTCGCCCGAAACGCCGGCATTTATCACCTCCACCGCGTGACCCCGCGCCTTCAAGGCGCGCTCCAGCTGCGCCGGAAAGGCATCGGATGGCTTCAACCCGAATC
Source organism: Alphaproteobacteria bacterium (assembly GCA_005888525.1). GTDB lineage: Bacteria > Pseudomonadota > Alphaproteobacteria > Rhizobiales > Hyphomicrobiaceae > AWTP1-13. The sequence continues at coordinate 9,198 of VBAB01000133.1, read as the reverse complement.
CCGCCACCAGGCTGTCGCCGAGGACGACGATGCGCAGCGGCTGCCCGGCCGGGGCGGCGACCGCGCCGAACGCGAGCGCGGCAATGAGCCAATTGCAGAGGAGAACTCGAAACACCATGTTTGCGAGCGTCGCCTTCGATGGCACCTTCCGCATGGGATGTCTTCCCTCTTCATCTCGAGGATCGGTTCCTCGGTACTGACGTAGAAACTTGCAAAGCCCGAGGCAAGCCCCCGGGCGGGAGCCTCCTGCGATCGTGGCCGAACCTGTCATCGCCTTGCACGACGTTTCGCTGACGCTGGCCAGCCGCGCCGGGCCGGTAGAGATCCTCAAGCGCGTCGACGTCGACATCGCGCCCGGAGAGTCGGTTGCGGTTGTGGGCCCCAGCGGCTCGGGCAAAACCTCGCTTCTGATGGTCATCGCCGGGCTCGAGCGGGCAACCTCGGGCTCCGTGCGCGTCGCGGGCCATGACTTCATGGGGCTGAGCGAGGACGAGCTCGCCGTCATCCGCGGCAGCAACATCGGCATCGTCTTCCAGTCGTTCCACCTGGTGCCGACCATGACGGCGCTGGAGAACGTCGCCCTGCCGCTGGAGTTCGCCGGCAAGGCGGACGCGTTTGCCACCGCCGGCGCCCTGCTCGCCGAGGTCGGCTTGGCGCATCGCGCCGATCATTTCCCCGCACAGCTCTCCGGCGGCGAGCAGCAGCGCATCGCCATCGCCCGCGCGCTCAGTCCGCGCCCGCAGATCATCCTCGCCGACGAGCCGACCGGCAATCTCGACACCAAGACGGGCGAGCAGGTCATCGATCTGCTGTTCGGCCTGCAGCGGCGCCGACAGGCAACGCTGGTCTTCGTCACGCACGATCTCAAGCTCGCCGAGCGCTGCGGCCGCCTGGTGCGCATGGCGGACGGTGAGATCGCCGGCGCGGAGCTGGCTCCCGCATGACGGTAGCGGCGACCGACCTCGCGGCCAGGCGCTCGGCCCTCAAGCTGCCGCTGGCGCTCAACCTGGCGCTGCGCGAGCAGCGCAACGGGCTGAGGGGCTTCTACGTGTTCATCGCCTGCGTCGCGCTGGGCGTCGCCGTCATCACCGGCGTCGGCGCGCTGGCCGACGCGCTGCGCGCGAGCTTCGAGCGCCAGGGGGAGGCGCTGCTGGGCGGAGACGTCACCCTGTCGCGTCCGCACCGTCCGGCAGAGGGCGAGGATCGAGCCTGGCTGTGGAAACAGGGCCGCGTCAGCGAGGCGGCGACCATGCGAGCCATGGCGCGCCGTCCGGACGGCAGCGAGCAGGCGCTGATCGAGGTCAAGGGCGTGGACGCGGCCTATCCGCTCGTCGGCGACGTCCAGCTCTCCGGCGGCTTGACGCTCGACGAGGCGATCCGTCGCGCGCCGGGTGCCGCCATCGATCCCGTCCTGCTCGAGCGTCTCGGGCTGAAGGTGGGCGACCGCCTTTCGCTCGGCACGATCGAGGTGCCAATCCGCGCGACGATTGCCGCCGAGCCCGACAAGCTCACCGAGCGCCTCACCGTCGGGCCGCGCGTGCTGATCTCGCTCGAGACGCTGCAGCGCGCCGGGCTCATCGATCCGGGCAGCCTGGTCGGCTGGCGCTACGCGCTCAAGCTCCAGGGCTCCGCCGGGCAGTCGGACGGCGGGCTTCTTGCTTTCCGCGAGCGGGTCAAGCAGGCGCTGCCCGAAGGCGGGTTCACCGTGCGTGACCGGCGCGATCCCTCCCCGCAAGTCTCGCGCACGCTCGAGCGGCTGCGGCAGTTCCTGACCCTGGTCGGTCTCACCGCGCTGCTGGTCGGCGGCGTCGGCGTCGCCAATGCGGTCGCCACCTACATCGATCGCCGGCGCAAGGTGATCGCCGCCTTCAAGAGCCTGGGCGCCACCAGCGGCACGATCCTCGCGATCCATCTCATCCAAGTTCTGCTGATCGCCGGCATCGGCATCGTGCTCGGCATCGCCTTGGGTTTCCTCATCCCCGTTGCGCTGACGGCCATGGTCGGTGATGCCCTGCCGATCAAGGCGGACCTCACCGTGAGTGCGCGCAGCCTGCTCACGGCCGTGGGCTACGGCCTGCTGGTGTCGCTGCTGTTCGCGCTGTGGCCGCTGGGCCGGGCCGAGCAGGTGCGTGCCGGCGTGCTCTTCCGCGACGAGGTGGCACCCGAGCGCGTGCTGCCGCGTCCGCGCATCCTTGCATTCACCGCCGGCGCCGGCCTGCTGCTGGCAGGTCTGGCGATCCTCACGGCCGAGGCACGCCTGCTCGCACTCTACTACTGCCTGGGCGTGATCGGCGTATTCGTCGTCTTCATCGCTCTCGGCAACGCCATTGCCTGGGCGGCCAGGCATGTCGCCCGCCCGCGCCGACCCGAGCTTGCCCTGGCCATCAGGAATCTCGGGGCGCCGGGCGGGCTCACGCGCTCGGTGGTGCTGTCGCTGGGCACCGGCCTCTCGCTGCTCGTCACCGTGGCGCTGGTCGATGCCTCCATCATCAACGAGCTGACCAGCCGCCTGCCGGAGGAGAGCCCCAACTACTTCGTGCTCGACATCAAGCGCGCCGAGATCGACGCTTTCCACGCCCTCGTCACCCGCGAGGCGCCCGCAGCTAAGGTGGCGGAAGCGCCCATGCTGCGCGGCCGCCTGATCAAGCTCGGCGATCGTCTGGCGGAGCAGGTGAAGGCGCCGCCGGAGGTGCAGTGGGTGCTCAACGGCGACCGCGGCCTCACCTATTCGCAGGGCATCCCGGAGGGCTCTACCGTCGTTGCCGGGCAGTGGTGGCCGGCCGACTACGCCGGCGAGCCGCTCGTCTCCTTCGAGGCCGACATCGCCAAGGGCCTGCGCCTCGCGATCGGCGACACCGTCACGGTCAACGTGCTCGGCCGCAACGTCACGGCGCGCATCGCCAATTTGCGCGAGGTGAAATGGGAGAGCCTTTCCCTCAACTTCGTCATGGTGTTCTCGCCCAACACGCTGGCCGCCGCTCCTGCCAATTTGCTGGCGACGATCACGCTGCCGAAGCACGAGTCCGTGGCCGTCGAGGCCAAGCTCGCCCAGCAGATCGGCCGGGCCTTTCCCGCGTCCACGGCCATTCGCGTGAAGGACGCCATCGATGCCTTCAACGCCATCTTCAGCCGAGTCATGGTTTCCGTGCGGGCGGCCGGCAGCGTCACCTTGCTCGCCGGCGCCTTCGTGCTGGCCGGCGCGCTTGCCACCGCCCAGCGCCGCCGCATCCAGCAGGCGGTGATCCTGAAGACGCTGGGGGCCACCAGCCGTCGCATCCTGCTCTCGCACTTGGCCGAGTACGCGGTGCTGGCTGGGTGTACGGCGTTCATTTCCCTTGTCATCGGCAGCCTGGCAGCGTGGATTACCGTTAACCGCGTGATGGACGTGGATTTTGCCTTTTCCATCAGGGCCGCAGCGGAAGCGACGCTGGCGGCCACGGTGCTGGTGGCGGTATTCGGCGGTTTTGGCACCTGGCGTGTGCTCAAGGCCCGTCCGGTGCCCTATCTGCGGACGGAGTGATTGTGTTGTCTGTGTGACAGGAGGCCTTGCGCAGGGGCGTCGAGCACACCAAATTTCGGGCAGGTATGGAGGTGCGCAGTCCTTGCCACGGCGAGGCGCGGTCGGCATAATCCGCACGCGCGAGCCGACGGCTCGCACCAAGTCGAAGGGATGGACCAAATGGCTCAGATCGACAACAGGTACGCAGGCCGCGTTGGCGCGCGCACCGATGTTGCGGTAGACGAGGGTCTGCGCGCGTATATGCTGCGCGTTTACAACTACATGGCTGGTGGCGTGTTCCTCACCGGCCTCGTTGCCTACGTGATCTTCACCTACTCGGTAACCTCCGATCCGGCGCTCGCCGCCAGCACCGGCGGCAAGGTGATGGCTCTGCATCGGGGCATGTATCTCACCGCCTTCGGCCAGGCGATCTTCGCCAGCCCGCTGATGTGGGTGTTGATGTTCGCCCCGCTCGGATTCGTGTTCTTCCTGTCCTGGCGCATCTACAAGATGAGCGTCGGCGCGGCTCAGCTGGCGTTCTGGCTGTTCGCGGCGGTGATGGGCGCCTCGCTGTCGAGCATCTTTCTGCGCTACACGGCCACGTCGATCACGCAGGTGTTCTTCGTGACGGCCGCGGCCTTCGGCGCGCTCAGCATCTACGGCTACACCACCCAGAGGGACCTCTCTGGTTGGGGCTCGTTCCTGATCATGGGCGTGATCGGCATCCTCGTCGCCGGTCTGGTGAACATCTGGCTGCAGTCCGGTGCGTTGCAGTTCGCGATCTCCGTGATCGGCGTGCTGGTGTTCGCCGGCCTCACCGCCTACGACACCCAGCAGATCAAGGACAACTACTACTCGGTGATGGGTGACGCGACGGCCGCCGCCAAGGCGTCCATCATGGGTGCGCTCAACCTCTACCTCGACTTCATCAACATGTTCGTCATGTTGCTCCAGCTGTTCGGCAATCGCGAATAAGCGGCGCGCAGCGAGTTCCGTCACGCGAGGGCCCCGCTTCGGCGGGGCCCTTTGCTTTTGGGCGGCCGCTCGGGCAATTTTGGCTGGTTTGAGCCATCGTGAGCATGCAGATGCAGCCGACGCTACGCCCCGCTACCCTCGCCGACATCTCCGCTATCACCGCCATCTATCGCCCCGCCGTGCTCGAGGGCACGGCCAGCTTCGAGCTGGAGCCGCCGGACGAGCAGGAGATGCTGCGCCGCCTCGAGGGCATCACCGACGCCGGCTACCCCTACTTCGTGACTGAGCTCGGCGGCCGCGTTGTCGGCTACGCCTACGCCAATGCCTATCGCACGCGGCCTGCCTATCGCTTCACGGTGGAGAATTCCGTCTACATCGCCCCCGATGCTCAGGGCAAAGGCATCGGCCGGGTGCTGCTCGCGGCGCTGATCGACACCTGCACGGCGCAGGGCTTCCGCCTGATGGTCGCCGTCATCGGCGACTCCGCGAACTTCGCCTCCATCACCCTGCATCGCCGCGCCGGCTTCAGGTTCTGCGGCACGCTCCATTCCGTCGGCTACAAGTTCGGCCGCTGGCTCGACTCCGTCGTCATGGAGCTGCCGCTGGGCGAGGGCGACACGTCTGCACCCGCCGAACGATACTCCGAGATTGCGTGAGGAGCTCTTCTCCCCGTCGTTCCTCCGCGGGGCATGGAACCCGAGCTTGGGTGCACGTTTGCCTCGCGATAAGCCGATTCGAGGATCGCCCGCAACGAAGTCGGCCAGCATGGCGTTGACATTGAATACGCGGTCTTCCGGCGGCAAGGCGCCTATGCAACAGCCCGACAGGTATGCTCCGCAGCGGCGCCGTGATCCGGGCGAGCGCGCCAGCGCCTCCGGCGAGCTGGGCCGAGCGCTCGAGCACTTGTCCCTGGTGCTTTCGGCGACCGGCGTCGGCGTCTGGGAGCGGGACATCGCCGCCAACAGCGTCACGTGGTCCGACACGATGCACCGGCTGTTCGGGCTCGGGCGGGAGCAGTTCTCCGGCTCGCCGGACGAGGTGCTGGGCTGCGTCCATCCGGACGACCGCGCTGCATTTCGCGCCGGCTACGAGGCGGCCGTGCGCGGCGATGGCGATGCCTACACCCAGGAGTTCCGCATCGTTCGGGGCGACGGCGAGGTCAGGTGGGTCTATCGCCGCGGTCAGGTGCGCCGCGGGCCCGACGGTATCGCGCATTCCGTTTTCGGCGTGGCCCTCGACGTCACCGAGCGCAAGCAGGCCGAGGAGACCAACGCCCGATTGGCAGCCATTGCCTCGGCGGCTGACGACGCCATCATCGGCTTGGCACCCGACGGCACCATCCTGACGTGGAACCCGGCGGCGGAGCGCATGTTCGGCTATGCCGCAGACGAGGCCATCGGCCGCTCGGTGCGCATACTCTATCCCGCGGACGCGGGGGCCGAGTTCGAAGACATCTACCGCCGCGTGCGTGCCGGCGAGCACGTCCGCCACGAGGGCCTTCGCGTTCGCAAGGACGGCGCGGCGGTAAACGTTGCCCTGGCCGCAACCCCCGTTCGCAACAAAGAGGGCCGCGTCGTCGGCGTGGCCGCCGTCGTGCGCGACATCGGCGAGCACAAGCAGATGGAGCACAAGCTGGTGGAGGCGCTGGCCCAGCTGCTGCGAGCCAACAGCAAGAGCAAGCTGGCACTCCTTGCCGGCCGCATGGGCACTTTCGAGGTGGAGCTCGCGCGCCAGGCGGTCAGCTGGTCGGATGAGATCTATGCCCAGGTCGGCATCGACCGCAGCACGTCGATCGCCGCCATCCAGGACGTCGAGCCCTTCATTCACGCCGATGACAGGGCGGCCGTGCGCGCGCGCAGGGAGCAAGCCTTCGAGACGGGTGAGACCTACGAGGACGAGTTTCGCGTCGTGCGGGCGGACGGCGAGGTGCGATGGCTCTACGTGCGCGCCCAACCGCTGCCGGCCGAAAATCCGACGCACGCTTACGGCGTGAGCATGGACATCACCGAGCGCAAGGAGCGTGAAGAGCGCATCCGCTTTCTGATGTCGGAGGTCTTGCACCGCTCGAAGAACCTGCTGGCGGTGGTCCAGGCCATCGCCTCGCAGACCGTCCGCTCGACCAGCTCGCCGATCGCATTCGCCGAGGATTTCGGGGCGCGGCTCAAGAGCCTTGCCTCCTCGCTCGATTTGCTGGTGCGCCGGGATTGGCGCGGCGTGTCGGTGCGAGACCTGGTGCAGTCGCAGCTGGGTCACTACTGCGATCCGCACGGCGCGCGGGTCGCACTGGGCGGCCCCGACCTGCTGCTGAGCCCGGCGGCGGCGCAGAATCTCGGCATGGCGCTGCACGAGCTGTCGACCAACGCGGTGAAGCACGGCGCCTTTGCTGTGCCAGAGGGCAGGGTGCGTATCGAGTGGAAGTTGATGGGCCCGCAGCGCGAGCGGCGGTTCCGCATGTCCTGGGTGGAAAGTGGCGGCGCACCGGTCGAGTCGCCCCACACCAAGGGCTTCGGCCACCTCGTGATCGAGCGCATGGCGGCGGAGGCCCTGCAGGGCCAGGTAACGCTGGAGTTCGCTCGCGACGGCGTGCGCTGGGCCATCGAGGCGGATGCCGAAACCGTCGTTCAAGGAGCGGGTGGCTGAGGTCACGGAACGCCATTCGTGGAAGCCGTGGCTGGGTTTGGCGGCGCCGTGGGGCGCAGCCTTCATGGAAATGCAGATTTTCGAGGCCCACCGACCCCACAGCCTAACAATCGCTGCCAGATATCCTCTATTTGTGCTAGATCAGAGCATATTGCGGTCACACGAATTTGCTGAAACCGCATATCGATCAGACGGGGGATTGATCACCGAACCTCTCGTTTGCGGGGATGAAGCGGCAAACGCCTCCCCATGAGCCCAGACCCGCATCCAACCCGCGCCCTGCGCGGCGGGACGTTTTCTTGCGGGCGTCTTATCGGCGTGGATTTGGACAATGCATTTGGGAGGAAAGTCGTGGTCGCCAACCTGAACATTCCGTATTCGGCTCAATACACCACCATAACCAGAGAGGGGCACGAGCGTCCGCCGCCGTCCTTCGGTGCGCCCACTTTAATCTGGCACCTCGCCATCTCGCCCCATTGGAACGGGATACCGGTAGTGCCCAATGAGTCCCTGCAGGATCATCATGCCCGTCTTGCTACCGACTATGAAGAAACGCACCGCTGTTTCTTCGAGCGCATAAATGAGCTGCTGACCACGCTCCAAAAGCGTGGCGCCTTCCCTCCTGCTAATCCACCCCAGGCATTCAGGAGAGCGTCCCGCCGCCGTGGCCGACGAACAGCAATGTGCTGGGCGAGCCATTTCTGGTTACAGAGCGCAGCAGCATTCACTTCACGCTCTGGTGGCGCGACGCCGATGCGGGTGCGAATCTCGAGCCCAGCGTGGATGCACTTCGCGTGAGGGTTCATGCCGAGGCGCACAGATTTTGCCACCGTCAGCCTCTACATCGACGCGGGCAAGCCCTGGAACAAAACGCCGATCATGCGCGGTCAAGACCCTCAGGGTCTGCGGCGTCACCGGATTTTCTCTGAGATAGAGAGCATCCAGAATATTTCTGAGAGCCGCTTGGTCACATCGGGCGGCGTTCCGCCCGTGGATGATGAGCTCCGTCCGGAGGACGATATTTCGGACGTCCAGGCCGAAGCCCTAATGCGCGCCAGTCGGTATTTGTATTCCGAAATCTGGGACGAGTTCTGTGGCACTTTCGGGATCAGAGACCTAACCGAATTGCTAGAGATGGATGTGGGCCAGAAGAAAACTGGTCATGTGTTCGCAAGAGCTTGGCAGCAGTTCTGCGACGCGTTTGGAATCACCTATCTTGCCGAATTGCTCGGCCAGAAGTCGACGGAGAGGGATGTCAACGGGGCGGGACGCGTATTCGCGAATTTCCGTGGACTGGTGCTCCCGACCGCGGGGCTCGAGGACAGGAGCAAGACATCCCGCGGCTCGTCCGGAGCTCAGCCGTTCGCGCGGTTCCTCGGCAATGGAGGGCTTCCGGCGAAGGGCGAGGGCGCGCACAAAGAGGTCAACGAATCCAACGCCGTCGTGAAAGCATTCTGGCCGTTCATTCGCAGGATCACGCCCTTTGCGGACCAGCGAGAGTTCATTGCTTGCGGGCTCTTGAACTGGCGGGCCCTTTACGTGACGGCCCTGGGATCACCGCGAGCCTTCGATTGGAAGGAAGAGGGTCGCGGGCCCGAAACCGACATTCCGGCGGGACATCTTCCTGAGGGGCTGATGGACGAATTTGGGAGATACGATTCTCTGCACGGCAGTCGCGGAGGGGCGCCTTTGCGATACTTGATCCTGACGAAGGGAGAGCCGCATCGGCACCAGATAGGGCGTATTGCGGATCGAATCAACGTCATGGGAACGATGCGCCTCATCGCCCTACGCGACTGGACGATCATTCGGGACGCCAGCACGCAGATCCAGCTGCGGGGTTTGGAACTCGACACGATCATGCAGAAGTGGAGCGTCGGCAGCAGAGATATACGGCGAAGATACAGGAGGTTTCAATGGCTTCGCCCTTTCCGGACGCGGCGGAGAGACAAGAGGGACGAACGGCTCCAGGACCTCGCCACCGACGTCGAGCAGAACCTCATCTACTTGAGTGCAGCCCTCGATGAAGTCGGCTCTAAAGCCGTGCACGGCCTTCCTTTCCGTATCAACAGGTCGCGATTCTA
>VBAB01000132.1 GCA_005888525.1 Alphaproteobacteria bacterium | reverse complement strand
TCGCACCGAGATCGCCCCGCGCATGGCCAAGTTCATGCGCGCGCACGACCCCTGCGCGGCATCCGACCTCACCATCGCGCAGCTCGAGCACATGGCGACCATGCCGCGGCGTGGCCGCCGGCCGCAGGAGTTCGAGGGTCTCGCCTTCAGCTTCGCCGCCGAGTAGCCTCACGTTGAACTCGGGCGCAGGTGATCCAATCTGAAGCGATCCTGCTCTGGGGAATGTCAAGCGGCGCGCGGCCGCCTGTCGCCCTGGCGCAACATGCCCCCACGCGCTGCCGACATCGGGGCTGTACCCACCACAATTATTTGCTAGGCCAGCGTTGCGGGCAACCTCGTGCAGCGTGCGGCGCATACGCGTATCGCATTCCGCGCGAGACATTTTCGTGAAGAGGGATTCGACACAGTGCAATCGGACAGCAAGAAGAGGGCGAGGACCGTCGCGCTCCAGGTCCAGGGCATCGGAGTGCCGGTCGAGGTGCGGCAGCACGCGGGAGCGCGGCGGCTGACGCTGAGAGTGAGCAAGACACGCCGGGCGGTGGTGGTGACGGTTCCCTCGGGATGCCGCATCGAGGAAGCCGGCCGGTTCCTCAAGACCCATGTCGACTGGGTTCGCGAGCGGCTGGGCCGCGTACCCGAGCCGGTGCCGCTCACCGACGGCGCCACCATCCCGTTGCGCGGCAGCCTGCACCGCATCCGCTTCCTGGGGCCCGCGCAAGGCACCTGCGTGGTGGGCATCGATGACGCGGCGCGCGGCATGCCGCGCCTCAACGTCACCGGCCGCCCGGAGCACGCCGCGCGAAGGCTGAAGGACTGGCTGGTCGCGGAGGCGCACAAGGACCTCGACGCGCGCGTCGCCTGGCACGCCGGCAAGCTCGACGTGCGCGCCCGGCACATCACGCTACGCGACCAGACGACCCGCTGGGGCTCGTGCTCGGCGAGCGGGCTGCTGTCGTTTTCCTGGCGGCTCATCCTGGCTCCCGCCTACGTGCTCGACTATGTCGCCGCCCACGAGGTGGCGCATCTGCGCGAGATGAACCACGGGCCCCGCTTCTGGAAGCTCGTCGCCGCCGCCGTGCCTCGCCTCGAGGAGGCCAAGCACTGGCTGCGTCACGAGGGCACCGACCTGCACCGCTACGCCGCGTAGCGCGTCAACTTACGGCCCGAGGCCTAGGCCGCGCAGCAGGTCCTTGGCCGTACCGATCCAGCCGGAGCCGGTCGACTGCGTCGGGGACGGCGGCGGGTCGTCGACTATGGTGGTCGCGCGCTCGATGAAGTCCGCTCCTATCCGCTCGCGGGGCATCAGCGGCGCCACATTCGCGCGCCGTTCGGCCGACTGGCGAGGCTCGCCCGCTGCGAGCGAGGCGATCGAGGGAGCCGTCGACGTGGATGCATCGCCGTCGTACGCGATCAGCATCGCGTCGCGCCACAGTCGCGCCGGGAGGCTGCCGCCCATCACCTTGTTCATGGCCCGGCCGTCATCGTTGCCGACCCAGACGCCGGCCACAAACTGCGCCGTGTAGCCGACGAACCATGCGTCGCGGAAATCCTGGGATGTGCCGGTCTTGCCGGCAGCCGGGTGGCCGGGCAGCGCGGCGCGCTTGCCGGTCCCCGACGCGAGCACGGCGCTCAACATGTCGTTCATGGCTGCCACGTGCTCCGGCGCCACCAGCACGTTCTCCGGTCCCGGCCGCCGCTCGAACAGCAGCTGGCCGGAGGCCGTACGCACGCGGCTGACGATGTGCGCATCGAGCTCCCTGCCGCCGTTGGCGAGCACGCCGTAGGCGCTGGTGAGCTCGAGCAGCGTCACTTCCGAGGTGCCGAGCGCCAGGGAGGCGTCCGCGCGCAGCTCCGAGCGGATGCCGAGACGCCGCGCCACCGCGGCGGTCTTGCGCGGCCCCACCGTCATGTTGAGCCGCGCGGCAGCCGCGTTCATCGACTGGGCGAGCGCGTCGCGCAGCGTGACGGCGCCGCGGTAGCCGGCACCCTCGTTGCGCGGGCTCCAGCCGGAGCCGAGGATGGGCAGATCGAGAACCGTGCTGTCCGGCGTCAGCCCGCTTTCCAGCGCGGCCAGGTAGACGAACATCTTGAACACCGAGCCGGGCTGCCGCCTGGCCTTCAGGGCGCGGTTGAATTGGCTTTCCGCGTACGAGCGCCCCCCGACCAGCGCGCGGATGGCGCCGTCCACATCCATCAACACGAGACCCGCCTGGCCGGCGTTGGTGCCTGCTGCGCCGTTCGTCAGCGCGCCGAGCACGAGCGCCTGGGCGCGACGCTGCAGATCGGCGTCGATGGTCGTCTCGACCACGACCTCGCTCGCCGGTCCGGCAACGAGCGATGGCAGTCGCTCCAGCACGGCATCGACCGCGTAATCGACGCCCGATTGTCCGCGCGGCGACGTCTCGGCAAGATGCGGCATGGCGCGGGCCGCCTTCTCGCTTTCCTCAACCGACAGAAAGCCTGCCTCCACCATCTTGGCCAGCACGCTGTTGGCGCGCTCTCGTGCCATGGGCGGGTTGGAGGCCGGCGAATACCTGGAGGGCGCCTTCAGGAGGCCCGCGAGCAGGGCGGCTTCAACGACGGTCACGTCGCGCGCCGACTTGGCGAAGAACCGTCGCGACGCCGTCTCGATACCGTACGCTCCGGCGCCGAAGTACACCCGGTTGAGGTACAGCTCCAGGATGTTGCGTTTGCCGAGGCGCATCTCCAGCCACAACGCCAGCACCAGTTCCTCGAGCTTGCGAGCCCATGTGCGCTCGGAGCCCAGGAACAGGTTCTTGGCGAGCTGCTGCGTCAGCGTCGAGCCGCCCTGCGCGACCCGCCCCTGGCTCAGGTTGGTGAAGGCCGCACGCATCATGCCGGAGGGATCGAGCCCCCAGTGCTTGAAGAAGCGTCGGTCCTCCGTGGCAATTACCGCATCGATGAGATGGCGCGGGAGAAGATCGATCGGCACATAGGCATCGCCGGCCCCGCGCTCGCCCAGCAGCGAGCCGTCCCGGGCCAGAATCCGCACGACTGGCGCCTGCTCCTTGAGGCGCAGAGCCATGGGGTCGGGGATGCGCGCCGTGTAGTAGACGAAGGCTACGGCGGCGATGACGAGGAGAGGCGGCCCGAGATAGAAGATCGCCAGGGCGCTGAGCCGGATCTCCCAAGGCATGCGCCGCAGCAGCCCGCGCTTGCGCGCGCTTGCGGCGGCCGCCAGCTCGGGCCGTGGGGGATGGTAAAGGCTCATCGCCTTGGCGCCGTTCCTAGAACGCCGATACGCGCGCACGGACGGCATCTCCGGCGCGCCGAGCCTACGCTACCGACGCCGGCTTTAAGATCGGGTTAACTCTAGAGCAGGATCGCTTCAGATTGCACGACATCGCCTCGAATCCAACATCGAGGCTGAAGAGGAACGATCTCGCTCTGGGGCCCCACCGGCCTCAGATGGGAAATTCCTGCTCGGCTTTGCCGCCCAGAAACCTGGATACCAGGACGATGATGAGCCCGACCACAATGCGGGTCGCGAGCACGAATCCCATGTAGACGATCTGGCGCTCGTCCACGAACAGGCGCAGTGCCACCTCGTAGCGCGCCGACCATGCGCTGGAGAGCAGGCTCTCGCGCAACGTGCCTGCCCACTTGAACAGCTGCAGCGTCAGATCGGGGAAATACATCCAGAAGAATCCGAGCGCTACTGCGCCGAGCAGGAGCGAGAAGAAGACGTTTCCAAGCGAAAGGAAGAAGCGGGCTGTCATGTGCACGCAATGACCTCCTTGGAGTACCGAAGCTCTCCGGCGAGCGCCGATTGTATGCAGTTTAGCATCAGCGCGCGGCCGGTTGCCCAAGCCACGCACGCCTGAACGGCGCATCGGGCGAGCCCGTGTCCAAAAGGCATCATAAGAACATTTGGGGGCAAGGCCGACGATTTCGGTGCCCGCGATATGCTCACTGCGGTTTCGCAGGTGCAACCAAGGGGAGAGGCGGCACTCCTGCCCGCGATTCAATAGGAAGCGCCGTTCTTGTGGGTGAATATGTACTTGCCGTCGGCACCGAGCTTGGCGTGCAGGCCCTTCTCGTAGAGCGCCGTACATGCCGTCGCCGTGCTGATGGTCTCGAGCTATTCGCGCGTCTGCGCTTTCAGATTGGCCATGTCGCGTCACATACGTGCGAGCGCGGCGACCTTGCCGGAGAGTGCGCTCCCAGGCCTCGTCAGCTCGTCCACCACCGTGAAGTGGTTGGCGCCTGGCACCTCGAGGTACTCGCACGCGAGACCCGCCCGCTCCCAGGCCGCCACGATGTCCCGGCTCTGCCGCAGGAACTCCGCGCTTTCGGCCCCACCCACCGCCGCCACCAGCGTGCGGCCCTTGGGCGGTGGCGGCCAGAACAGGGGGCTTGCCGCGCGCGCGGTCTGGGCATCGAGGCGCAGCGCCTCGTTGAGGCTGGTCGGTATGAGCGGGGGCAGATCGAACACGCCGCTGATGGCGACCCCTGCACGCACCAGATCCGGGGGCACGCCGACGACTTTGCTCCAGTCGCTCGCCACCATCGCCGCCGTCAGGTGCCCACCCGCAGAGTGGCCGACGACGAGAGGATGCTTGCCGGTCTTCCTCCATAGGACCGCAAGACAGAGTCTGATCTCCCCAACAATGTCCATGACTGAGACTGCCGGGCACAGGGAATAGGACGGGACGGCGACCTCGAGACCGGCAGCGTTGAGCGCACGCGCGAGAAACGCATACTCCTTGCGGTCGCCGCGCTGCCAATAGCCCCCGTGGACGTAGACGACCAGTGGCGCTTTGGGGTCGCCGGCAAAGTAGAGGTCGTAGCGATGGCGCTCTCCCGGACCATAGGGCTGGTCGAGATCGGCGCGCGCGGTCGAGCGATAGGCTGCCGACGCCGTCTGCCAGCGCGCGTTGATCTCCACATGCTCGGGCACGCGCCGGCGATTGTTGTATTCGGCCTCGTAGTCCAACCTGACCTCCTGGGTATTGATTTTACGAGATAATTCCGCATTGCGCGGTAGCGCCGGTACATCAGGAGCGCCAGCGCCAAGATAACGACTCACCACACGTGCCCAAACCACAGCCTCGGCTAGGTTAGGGACGCGCGAATGCTCCAAGGCGCCGAGACGTCGCTTCTGCTAGAGATTCGACCAACACGGCTGCTGTCGTATCCTTTGCCAGGGCCGCGGATTGTCCTGCGAACAGGGCCGTGAGATCTCGATCTCCTGTCATGCCGAGCGGAGCCGTCAGGCTCAGCTGCGCGGGAAAAGCCACCGGTTCGAGCCCAGAGGCGATGAGGTCGTCCGTGAGCTTGTTCCTGATGTATCGGGCGGGCCTGCCCGTGATCACGTCGGTGACGATGGTGCAGGCATCGTTCGCCTCACGGAGGGCTGCGCGGTGGGCGTCCAGCACGTTGGCCTCCTCGCAGCGCAGGAACGCCGTCCCCAATTGCACGGCACTGGCTCCAAGCATGAACGCCGCGGCGACGGTGCGCCCGTCAGCGACGCCGCCAGCGGCAATGACGGGGACGCTCACCGCGTCGACGACCTGGGGCAGAAGGGCAAAGAGGCCCGGCTGCATGCTCATGTCCACGCCAGTGAAGGTGCCGCGATGACCGCCGGCTTCCGTGCCCTGGGCGATGATCGCGTCGACCCCACGTTCCTCCAATATCCTCGCCTCTGCCACGGTGGTGGCGCTTGAGATGATGAAGATTCCCGCACTCTTGATGGCTTGCATGACCTCAGGCTGAGGCAAGCCGAAATGGAAGCTGACCACTTGCGGCTTTGCGCGCAGGAGCATGGCGAGGTGCTCGCGGCCAACTTCGCTCGCCGCTCCCTCGGGCTTGGGCACCGCCCCCAGACCCTTGGCGTCGTAGTGCGCCTGCAGACGCGTGCGCATCGCTTCGCTCGCGTCCGCTGTAATCTTTGGTTCCGGCCAAAGCGGATAGTTGACATTGAGGCTGCCGGCGCTTTGCTGTCGGAATCCGGCGATGCGCCGCTCGGCATCCTGCGCCGAGAAACCCCACATGCCGAGACCGCCGAGGCCCCCGGCGTTACTCACGGCCGAGGCGAGCGCCGGGGTGCTCAGCCATCCCATCGGCGCCTGTAGAATTGGCCATTTGAGGTCGAGTCTCTCGGTGAACGCGTTCCGAGACCACATAGGCGTCTCCCAGGATACCTTACCAAGGCTTTTGCGGGTTCTGACGCTATCCGCTCAATACCTCCCACTCAAGAGAGTGCTGGTGCCGACTGTGGCCTCATCAGCGCGAGATGAGCGAACCAAAGTTGGGTCAAGCCAAGATCCGTGGTAAGAAAAGCGCGGGGACGCGCCGAGGCGAATGCAGCCTGACCTATATGCGATCGACGCGCGAGAGAACGTGTGCCCATATTCTGTGTTTGGCCGCAGCCGTCTTGGCTGCCAGCATCGCACTTGCTGCGGAACCCTTTCGCGTATTGGAGCCTTCGGGGGGCGCGTCAAACCCTGTCGTCCTGCTTGTTCCTGGATGTTCCGGTTTTGTCACCCGCAACGGCATCAACCACTATGACGAGCGCGCGAGCGAATTGCAGGCGGCCGGCTACTTCGT
This sequence comes from Alphaproteobacteria bacterium, assembly GCA_005888525.1. Lineage (GTDB taxonomy): Bacteria > Pseudomonadota > Alphaproteobacteria > Rhizobiales > Hyphomicrobiaceae > AWTP1-13. The sequence goes on along the minus strand of VBAB01000132.1, from coordinate 2,800 downwards.
GGTGTTCGTCGATTATCTAACGCGGCGCCGTTTGACGAACTGTGCCGGTGGCCGCGATGTCTCGCACGCCGAGGTCGCCGCCGACATTCTCGAAGCCGCTGCTTGGATCAAGGGCCAGGCACGCGTCGCCTCTGACAAGATATTCGTCATCGGCTGGTCCTTTGGAGGTGGTGGTGTCCTCGCCGCACTGTCGAGCATGCCTTCTGGGCCGTCCCTGCTCGCTAAAGCGGCGATGTATTATCCTGATTGCCGGCGAGCTCTGCCATGGTCGTCGACAAGTATCTCAGCCTTGATGCTCATGGGCACGAAGGATGAGGTTGCCCTTCCTGCCCTATGCGATCGGGTGATAAAAGGGATGCCCAACAGTTCACGCGCGGTCTTGTACCCCAACGCCCGTCATGGCTTCGATATGCGGGGTCTCCCAGATCGCGCCGAATTCGGGAGGCTCGGCTACAACGCTGAAGCCGCCAAGGCATCTTGGACTACTGTGCTCGAGTTCCTCCGGTAGGTTTCGAATTGGGGCGAACTCTCCCTGGATGGCCGGTTGTCGAACGCCAGCTGCCTGGGGTACTTCGACCGACGCGCCTGTGTCATCCCAATGCCATCGATGGACTGCCTACGCGATGAACATCACGCTGCGGCGCGGCCTGAGTGGAGACGGCAGCGCCCACCGCAGAGATAGTAACGAATGCTGTTCTTTCTCTCGCTGTCTATCGAGGGCGCTTTGGCGGGCGCCCTATATGCACTGATCGCGCTCGCGTTCGTCGTCGTCTACAAAGCGTCACGCGTGATCAACTTTGCGCTCGGCGAGTGGCAAATGCTCGCCACTCTCCTCGTTGCCACCGGGCTGCATGTACTGTGGCTTGATCTCGCGGCCGCGATGGCTATCGCTTGCGCCGGCATGTTCGTGTGCGCCTTTCTTTTCAACTCGCTGGTCTTACGGCATCTAGTTGGGCAGCCGCTGACATCATTACTCATGGTCACGCTTGGCGTTGGCGCGCTCATTCGCGGGGTAGCCCAATTATTCTCGGGCAGCGTCTCGGGCGGCATTCTGCTCCCGATCCCTTCGGAGCCGCTCGTCCTAAGTCATCTGCACATTCCGGCAGAAAAGCTGGTCGCTGCGCTCATTGCGGCATCCACGATCGCGCTCGTCGCTTGGTTTCATCAACGAAGCCGAACCGGGGTGGCGCTGCGCGCAATAGCCGATGATCAACAAGCAGCCATGGCCGTCGGCATCAATGTATCTAATCACCTCCTGATTGTTTGGTGCATCGCCGGTGCGATCTGCGTGCTTGGTGGCACGCTGTGGACCTTCGTCACCGGAGGTGGCTTCGCAATGGGGCTGGTCGGGCTCAAGATTTTCCCGATCGTCATCATCGGCGGTCTCGACAGCATCCCCGGCACGATCGTTGCCGCAATCCTCATCGGCGTAGTCGAGAGCCTGGCTACCGGCTATTTGGACCCGCATTTGGGTGGCGGTTGCGGTCTTCTTGCCTCCTATGTCGCGCTCGTCGCAACGTTATTCGTACGACCCTTTGGTCTCTTCGGCCGAGAGCAAGTGGAGCGCGTATAGACACAATCGACACGTGCTCCTCTCGGACTCCGCAGCCTGACGCGAGCTCCTATAAGGCCACCTCTATCAAATAGGGGCCTTGCGAGCGCAGGCCGGCACCCAAGCCTTTGACCAGCTGCTCGCAGGTCTTGGCCCGGGACGCCTCCACACCCATGCCGCGAGCCAGGGAGACCCAATCGAGGTCGGGACGTCCGATCGACAGCATGTCGACCGCGCGCGGGCCGGGGTTTCGCACCCCAACGTTGGTCAACTCGCCGCGCAGGATATTGTAGGTGCCGTTGGCGAAAATCAGCGTGGTGATCGCCAGCCCCTCGCGGGCCATGGTCCACAGCGATTGCAGCGTGTACATGGCGCTGCCGTCGCCTTCCAGCGCGATCACCTTGCGGTCGGGGCAGGCGATGGCAGCTCCGACGGCGACCGGCATGCCGTAGCCTATGGAGCCACCACGGTTGTTGATCCAGTCGTGCGGCGGGGCGCCTGCTGTCTCGGGGAAGAACTCCCGGCCCGTGGTCACGCTTTCGTCGACGACGATGGCACCTTCGGGCAGCATGGCCCCCAGGATGGAGGCAATCGCGGCCGGTGTGACGGCGCCGGTTGGAAGCGCCGGCCGGCGTGGCGCCGCGATCCCAGCGGGCGCGGTGCTCATCGCACCCAGCTCGATGGCAAGGGCCTCCAGCGCGGCCTGCATATCCTCTTCGATGCCGGCCAGCTTGGTGGACCTGGCATTCTCAGGCATCAGCAGACTGGGCTGGTCCGGATAGGCGAAGAACGCGACGGGCTCGCGCGCGCCCACGAGCACCAGGTTGCCGGCGGCCCGCATCACGCCGAGAGCCCGCTCGACGACATAGGGAATGCGCTCGACCTGGACACGGCCGGCGCCGCGCTCCAGTCGGGTGTTGGCGCCCTCGGTCAGAATCCCGCATCCCGTTTTGGCCGCGATTCGCCCAGCCAATTCCAGACACGAATGGCGCAGGGCATCGCCCCCCATCAATAGGGTCGCGCGCTCGCTATTGCGCAGCATCGCAGCAGCTGCCTTGACGGCATCATCCGACACCTTCGGCGGCGCAGTGGGAGGCATCGTCTCGGCGATGCCGTCGGCCGCACCCCAGGCCGTATCCGCCGGCAGGATCAAGGTAGCGATCTGCCCGGGTGTCTGCCGCGCCGCTTCGATCGCCAACGCGCCGTCCTTCGCGATCGTGCCAGCATTGGGCGACGTCTTGACCCAAT
>VBAB01000605.1 GCA_005888525.1 Alphaproteobacteria bacterium | reverse complement strand
GTACATGCGCGCGAGATCGCCGATGCCGCGGCTCTTGGTCAGCGTCTCGAGCGAGCGCTGGGCGATGGCAAGCGTCGTCTCCGGCATTGCCTTGTACTCGGGCTCGATCTTGCCGTTGCGAATGATCCAGAGCCGGCGCTGCACCTTGCGGCCGATGGCCTTGTCGATGTCGTTGAATTGGAAATCGGCGATGGTGAAGAACACCTCGCGCGTGGTCCCGCCGTCGACGTGCATCTCCTGGTAGACCTGCCCACCCGCCTCCACTTGGACGAGCACCGGTGGGAAGATGCCGGGAATGGAGGCCGAGGCCAGTAGCACGTGGCGAAACAGCTCGAGCGCCTGGTTGTCGCCTTTCTGGGCGATCTTGCCCATGTCCCAGTAGACCGGCCGCTGGGCATCGAGGTTGGTGGTGCCCACCAGCAGGAACCGCCCCTTGGTGCGCTCCTCGGCAACCCTGCGCAGGAAGCTGGCGTCGACGTACGTCTCGATCAGCTTTGCCAGCGGCTTGCTGTTGGCAAGCGCCTTGCCGCCGAAGATGCCGGACAGGATGTTGGATTCGTAGATCTGATCGGCGCCGTACGAGGTGAAGAGGCCCGCGAGCTGGCTGTCGTAGGCGCGGCCGAGAAAGGCGAACGGCGCGATCAGCGCGCCGGCGCTGATGCCGGTCACGAGGTCGAACTCGGGTCGGTCCCCATGCTCGCTCCAGCCGACGAGCAGCCCGGCGCCGAAGGCGCCGTCATCGGCCCCGCCCGAGAGCGCCAACAGATTGGAGACCGGCGGCTCCGCACCTTTGGGGCCGGCCTTGGCGCGCTCCTGATACTTGGCCTTGAGGTTCGGCAGCTCGGCCTGGAGCAGCGCATGCGAGAAATTTGCGTCGCCCCACACGCGCACGTCGGCCAAGCCCGGAACGGCAGCCTCGCCCGAGAGCTGCGCCGGCACTGCCAGTCGATCGGACGCAGTGGCGCAGCCGGCGAGCAGCGCCACAGCCAAAAGCGCAAAGAGATGAGTGACCCGTCCCCAACGCACGCAGAGAGGCGCCCTTTACGCCGACGCTTCGCCCTGTCCCCTCGAGCCATGGGTATGACAAGTTTTGGCCAGCCTGGCCAGGGGCATGCGCGGTTCAGCGCGGTCGCTGCGTCTTTGCACCAACACCCAAGTGCACATAGAACGCCTCCAGAATCGGCACCTGGCCCCTCAGGATCTTGCGCCTGGCCTCCGGGGGCGTGAACCACGCCGCGCGGTCGACTTCAGGAAACTCCTGCATCCGCCCGGACTTCGGCGGCCACTCCAGCTGGAACGTGTTGCTCTGGAGCTTGGCCGGATCGACATCGCCTGCAAGCACCCAGACGTCGACGGTTTTGGCGCTCGATTGACGGAAACTGCCGAGTTCCACGAAGTGGCCTTCAGGCCTGAACCCCGTCTCCTCGGCGAACTCACGCCTGGCCGCTGCCAGGGTGGTCTCCCCCGGCTGGCATTCGCCCTTCGGGATGCCCCAGGCGCCGGCGTCCTTCTTCGCCCAGAACGGCCCGCCCGGGTGCACCAGGAACACCTCGAGTCCCGCCGGCGTGTGCCGATAGAGAAGAATGCCTGCGCTTCGTTTGGGCATGCTGGCCTCGCTACCCTCATCGCGCTCATTGCCGCCGGCGGTAGCTCTGGCGTAGGGTTCGCCACAGCCGGCCCAGAAGCCGGCGCATTTGTACCGGATGCTGCCGCAACAGCGCGGCTTTCGGGGAACATGGGGTACGTCGGTGGCAGGACATCAAGGCCTTCTGGTCATCAGGGAAGATACGATCATCAAAGGCGAAATCCGCAACTGCCGGCAAATGGAGGTCTACGGCTACGTCGAGGGTAACGTAGCAGCCGACACGCTTCTCATTCATCCCAGCGGTCAGTGCTACGGCACGGTGAAGACCGAGAGCGCCGAGATCCGCGGCACGCTGCAGGGCGACGTGGTCGTCAAGCACCTGATCAGCATCCGCGACACCGGCTCGGTCAGCGGCAACGTACAGTACGGCGCGCTCGCCATGGAGCCCGGCGGCAATCTCACGGCCGAGATGCGCAACGTGCCGCCGGCCGTTGCCGGCGATCTCGACGTCACCGTCGCCCGCGGGCGGTCCGTCACCATCACGCTCGAGGACCTGCACGCCGTCGACCCCGACGACGAGGCCAAGGACCTCGTTTTCACGGTCTCTAATGCGCGCAACGGGTTCGTGACGCTGTCCAGCGCGCCGGGCCGGCCAGCCGCCAAGTTCACCCAGGCCGATCTGGAAGGCAGCAGGGTCAGCTTCAAGCA
>VBAB01000604.1 GCA_005888525.1 Alphaproteobacteria bacterium | reverse complement strand
ATGCTCGCAATTAAGCACGCCGCATGCCAAGCTCCGCGGGGCACTAAATCTCTGAGCAGCATAGCAACTGCTGCGTATCTACAGGGCATCAAGCCGCGAGAGCAAGTCGCCAATGTGCCTACGAAATAGGCATATGCCTAAAAAGTGGGTGGTTTAGGGATTTCCTGATCTTGCGCTCTTGTTGATAAATTCCGCGACGCTGGTGCGTGCGCCGCAACGGCGCATGATGTGTAGGGCGAATTGCAGAAAAAAAGGAAAAATCTTGGCCGGCGACGAACTGCTCACAGCTCCCGAGATGGGCCGTGCCGACGCCCTTGCTGCGGCGCACGGCGTGCCTGGCCTCGTGCTGATGGAAAACGCGGGCCGCGCAGTGGCCGAAGCGGCAGTTGCGGTCGCACCGCGGGCAGGGGCCGCGATCGCCGTTGCTTGCGGGCCCGGCAACAATGGCGGCGATGGTTTCGTGGCGGCGAGGCTGTTGCGCGAGCAGGGATATCAGGTGCGTCTCGGACTGCTTGGCAGCCGCGAATCGCTGAAGGGTGACGCTGCTGCAATGGCGCAGCGCTGGGGTGAGCCCGTCGAGCCGCTCGCCGCGACCACGGTTGCCGGCGCCGACCTGATCATCGACGCCCTGTTCGGGGCCGGCCTGTCGCGGCCCCTGGACGGGATTGCGGCAGACGTCGTGGGAGCCATCAATGTCTCGGGCACGCCGGTCGTCGCTGTGGACGTGCCGAGCGGTCTCGACGGCACCACGGGGACCAGCAGCGGGCCGGTGGTGCAGGCGACCTGCACGGTGACGTTCTTCCGGCTGAAGCCTGGACACCTGCTCCTGCCGGGGCGCGCTCTGTGCGGCGAGGTGCTCGTCGCCGACATCGGCATCCCCGAGCAGGCGCTGCAGGAGATCGGTGCACGCACCTTCGTCAATCGGCCGACCTTGTGGCGCAAGGCGTATCCCTGGCCGCGCATCGACGGGCACAAGTACACGCGCGGCCACGCGGTCGTGGTGTCCGGCCCGGCAGAAAGCACAGGTGCGGCACGCATGGGCGCGCGGGGTGCGCTGCGTGCTGGTGCCGGCCTCGTTACGGTCGTCGGGTCGGTGACGGCGACCGCGGTCAATGCAACGCACTTGACGGCCGTCATGATCAAAGGCGTCGGCGGCGACGCTGCGCTGGGCGAGTTTCTGAGCGACGTGCGCCGCAACGCCGCTCTGATCGGCCCGGGCGCCGGCGTCGGCGCCGGTACCGCGGCGACCGTCCTGACCGTGCTCGCTTCGCCTGCGGCTGTCGTCCTCGATGCAGATGCGCTGACCTCGTTCGCGCCGGGGGAGAGCCAGGAGCCGGTGCGGGCGACCGGCTTCGGCTTCGTAGTGCGCGGGACCGAGCCGGCGCCCACGCCAGAAGGACTGTTCAGCGCCATCAAGGCGCGCAAGGCGCCCGTGGTCCTCACCCCCCACGAGGGCGAGTTCAAGCGCCTGTTCGGCGAGTTCGCTGGCCCGAGCGCCGGCTCCAAGCTGGAGCGGACCCGCCGGGCCGCCGAGACAAGCGGCGCGGTTGTGATCCTCAAGGGGCCGGACACGGTGATTGCGTCACCCGATGGCCGTGCCGCGATCAACGACAACGCGCCGCCCTGGCTCGCTACGGCCGGCTCAGGCGATGTGCTGGCGGGCCTCGTTACCGGTCTGCTGGCGCAGAGCATGCCGGCATTCGAGGCGGCGTGCGCCGCCGTGTGGCTGCATGGCGAGTGCGCCAAGCGCCTGGGTGTCGGCCTCATTGCCGAGGACCTGCCCGAGGCGTTGCCGCAAGTGCTGCAGACGCTGCAAACCCAGCGGTGAGCTGCGGCGTGAGAAGTCCAGCATCCGGCGAGCTGATCCGTCAGGGCGCCAGCGTCCAGGGCGGAGCGGGGCCGTCCGAGGGGTCGCGCTCATGGCTCGCCACCACGTCGCGCATGCCGTCACGGCCATAGATGTCGGGCCGGAACTGGATTCCGCCGGCCGGCTTGATGTAGGTGAAATAAACAGGCACGGGTCGCGACAGGTTCAAATCGAAGGCCTGGCCCGCGCCCAAAATCTCTTGGACGCGCCCCGGCTGCTCCCAGCCCTGCTCATTGCGCGCCACCCACTCGGCCAGCGCGAAGACATCCTGCACCCGCACGCAGCCGGCGCTAAAGGCGCGGCTGCGCTGGTTGAACAGCGGTTTCATCGGCGTGTCGTGCATGTAGACGCCGTGCTCGTTGGGCATGTCCAGACGCAGGAGGCCCAGCGCATTCTGCGGGCCCGGATCCTGCCGGAACCTGAGCTTGGTGGCATCCGCCTGTCGCCAGTCGATTTGGGCGGGGTCGACCTCTGGGCCGTTGTAGGTGCCGGTGAGGACGCGGATCTGCTCCTTGGCGAGGTATTCAGGCTCCTTGACGAGCCTCGGGATCAGATCGAGATGGGCGACGCTCTCGGGGACGCGCCAATAGGGGTAGAAATTGATCGCCTTGATGGTGGCGCGCACGGCTGGCGTCTGGCGCTCGGGCTTGCCGGCGATGACGCGGTGCCGGAACTCGACCTGATGGTGCTCGACCGCTTCGAGCTGGAAGGCGGCAACGTTGACCAGGACGTAGCGATCCTCGATCCGCTGCTCCGTCAGCTCGCGCAACCGCTGCAGATTGACGCGCAACTGCGCGAGGCGCGCTTGCGCGGGAACGTTGAGGGCTTGCAGCGTCGACGTGTCCAGCCGTCCGGTGGCCCGCAGCCCATTGTTGTGCTGGAAGCGGCGTACTGCGGGCTCCAGGTCCTCGTACCCGTACCCAAATCCGCTGGCCGCCTTGCGTGACAGCTCGCCGCTGATCATCAGCCGCTGGCGCAGCAGCGGTGCGCGTTGATCGTCGTCCTCGGGACGGCGGGTGCTCGGCACCATCGGCCAGCCGCCGTTGGCGACGATGGACTGGTAGCGCTGGACGGCGCCTTCCAGCGCCTCGATCATGACATCGCTGCGCCACGGGTTGGCGTCGGGGCGCAGATCGTCAAGGACCTCCGCCCGCGCGCGCAGATCCTCGTCGGAAGCGCGGCGCGGCTTTTCCTGGTGGCCGAATCCGGGGATGACCTCCCACCAATGCACTCCTGAGTCTTGCGCGGAAGCTCTCCCCGTCGCCATCACGAGAAGCATGCCCGCGACCAGAGCCGTCAGATGCCAATACCTGCCGAGGCTGCGCCTCATCGAAATCTGCTCTCCTTGCGGGGGCACATGCTCATGCGCTTCGCCGGGCCCCTCCGATGCAACATGGCCCCTGCGGGATAGCGCTTGCAACAAGGCCTGCCAGTTATGCCGGACTATTTCTCGTGCTCGCGCAACGAGAGGCCCGCGTCCCATCCGTCCGCACGGATATTCACTGGTATTGGAGCACCTTGCCACCCATCGCACCAGCTGCGTAGCTCGCGTCACGGATGTGGCCAAACGAAGACCGCTCACTCGTAAGTTACCACCGCATAAACGGATTGCGTGAGTAATGAGCCCCTGCGTGCCTCGTGCCCGCGCAGCAGCTCGAGCGTGGCCGTTACGCTATCGATGAGCATCGTGGACATGCCGCGGATCCTGGGCGCGGTTCCCCAATTCGGCCAAGCGGTGATCGGCCTCGGCAATGCGCGCGCGGATATCGGCCAGCCGCTTTCGGATCGTCTGCATGCTTGCAGACTGCACCAATCTGCCGACGCTGGAATTGATTTGGATCAGCGGCCCGGTACGTGATTCGTTCGGCGTGGTTGCTGCCGGCAACATCATGGAGCGCTGAGTGTCGACCCCCGTGCGTCGGCCAGGCTCGGCCGCGGCACGGGGATCGGGATCGCAGAAGGGGTTGCGCTCAACGGCAGCCGGCTCGATCGCACGTCTGGCAGACATCCCGTGCCAGCGTGTCGCGCGATAGTCCGCGGTGGCTGAGCTCGGCGTCTGAGAGGCCGCGCAGCTGGTCGTAGAGAGCCGCGGCGGCGTAGTAGTCCGCGCAGGTG
>VBAB01000603.1 GCA_005888525.1 Alphaproteobacteria bacterium | reverse complement strand
AGATAGGCATCATCACCGGTGCGACCAGCGGCATTGGTGCGCGCACGGCCGAGCTGGTCGTGGAGGAAGGTGCCAAGGTCGTCTTCACCGGTCGGCGCCAGGCAGAGGGCGAGGCGTTGGCGAGAAGGCTCGGCGCCAACGCGCGTTTCGTCCGCGCCGACGCCACGCTCGAGGACGACTGGAAACGGGTGATCGGCGAAACCGCCAAGGCGTTCGGCCCGCGGCTCGATTACGTCTTCAACAATGCCGGCGGTCCGGCACCGACGGGCAGCATCGCCTCCGTGCCGGTGGAAGGCTTCGATGCGGCCATGGCGCTGCTGGTGCGCTCGGTGATGCTCGGCATGAAGCACGCGGCACCCATCATGATGAAGCAGCGCGCCGGCAGCATCATCAACAACGGCTCGATCGCGGGGCATCAGACCGGTTATTCCACGTCCATGATCTACGGCGCGGCCAAGGCGGCTGTGAACCACCTGAGCCGCTGCGTGGGAATGGAGCTCGGCGAGCACAACGTGCGCGTCAATTCCGTCTCGCCCGGCAACATCACCACCGGCATCCTGGCCAAGGCGCTGGGCATGGAGACGGCCAAGGCCGAGGACGCCAAGGCCACGATCAAGGAGTTCTACGCCAAGGCACAGCCGATCCCGCGCGCGGGCATGCCCGATGACATCGCCCAGTGCGTACTGTGGTTGGCGTCCGACCGCTCCACCTTCGTCAACGCCACGGATATCGTCGTCGACGGCGGCATGCTCGGCGGCCGCAGGTTCACGCCGCACCACGAGGGCCTGGAGCAGGTGAAGGCGGCGCTGGGGATTTGAGCGTCGGTGGGTGTCGGTGTCAGACCCTCTGGGTCTGATACCATTGCGCGACGCTGCCGATAGCGCATGGCCAAGTCTCCGACCTTGAGGCGGTGGTGCCATGGTGTCAGACCCAGAGGGTCTGACACCCCTCGAGAGGTCGAATGCCATTCCCAAAGACACCCGCCCTCACCACCGATTGCGTCGTGTTCGACGCCAAGGGTCGTCTGCTGCTGATCCGGCGCGGGAACCCGCCCTTCAAGGGCCGGTACGCGCTGCCGGGCGGGTTCGTCGACGTCGGCGAGACGGTCGAGGACGCATGCCGGCGCGAGCTGATGGAGGAGACCGGCGTCAAGGCGGGCCGGCTCGAGCTCATCGGCGTCTATTCTGATCCGAAGCGCGATCCGCGCGGGCACACATGCTCGGTCGCATTCTTGGCCCGCGTGGCGCGGTCGACGCCGAAGGCCGGCGACGATGCGGCGGCGGCGGAATGGGTCGAGGGATGGTCGAGGCTGGACTTGGCGTTCGATCATGCCGGGATTGTCGGCGACGCGCGGCGCATGTTGCGCAGCAGGGGTGTCTGACCCTCCGGGTCAGGCACCATGGCTTGACCGCACCTTGGCACTGGCCTCACTGCAGCGTAGCGTAATGGTATCAGACCCGGAGGGTCTGATACCCAAGGGAGAGGCGCATGGCTGAGTTCGGCGGCAAGGTGATCCTGGTGACGGGCGGCGGGACGGGGCTCGGCGCCGCCATCGCCATTGGCGCGGCCAAGCGCGGCGCGAAGGCCCTGCTCCTCAATTACTCCAAGAGCCGCAAGGAGGCCGAGGCGACGGCCAAGGCAGTGCAGGCGGCCGGCGCCGAGGCCCAGCTGGTGCAGGGCGACGTGGGTGAGGATGCCGACTGCCGCAAGATCGCCGCCGCCGCCACGTCCTACGGCAAGCTCGACGTGCTGGTGAACAATGCCGGCACCACCAAGCATGTGCCCAAGCACGCCGATCTCGACGGCCTCTCCAAGGAAGATTTCCTGCGCATCTATGCCATCAACACGGTGGCCCCGTTCCAGATGATCCGCGCCTGCCGCAGCCTGCTGGAAGCTTCCGGCTCGGGGAGTGTGCTGATGACCTCATCCATCGCCGGCGTCACGGGCGGCGGCTCGTCGGTGGCCTATGCCGCCTCCAAGGGTGCGCTCAACACCATGACCTTGTCGCTCGCCCGCGCGCTGGCGCCGAAGATCCGCGTCAATGCCATCTGTCCGGGCTTCATGGATACGCGGTGGTTCAGCGACGCCTACGACAAGGAGACGGCGCAGCGCCTGCGCGACAACATCAAGAATACCACGCCGCTGCAGGTGGTCTCCACCGCCGAGGACGTGGCCGACGCGGCGCTGTTCCTGATCTCCGACGCCGCGCGTCGCATCACCGGCGAGACGCTGCTCGTCGATGCCGGCCAGCATCTGGGCTCCGCGCCGCTCAAGGCGCGCTGAGCGCTGTCATCCCGGAATTTCGCGAAGCGAAATATCCGGGACCCAGGGGTGGCGGAGACGACAGCGGCCCTGGGTCCCGGCTCTCCGCGCTGCCGCGCTCCG
>VBAB01000602.1 GCA_005888525.1 Alphaproteobacteria bacterium | reverse complement strand
CGTAGAGGTCCTCCCCCTCCAGGCAACGGCATGCAAGTCGAAAGTCCTGTATCAGGGTGGCGCGCAGGTCGAGATTGCGCGCGAGTTGCACATGCCGGTGCGTGATCTTGAGCGAGGTCGGTGAACGCGCCGCCAAGTCTTCGACTACGCCCTGCGCCCACGTGGCCGAAGCGCCCCGCTCGGACCGCAGCCGATCGACGATGCCCTCCACAGTATTGTCCGAGAAGCAACGCGCAATCGCCGGCCGCAGCGCCTCCAGCTCGCCGGGGCCCGGGTCCTGGTGCCGATCGTCCAGCAAGGGATCGACGGTGTCGGCGGCGGCCAAACCCGCGCGAATCTCGCCGAAGCGATCGGCTGGTATGCAGTGCGTGACCAGCCCCAACCGGTAGGCATCTGCGCGCCCGATTGGGCGGCCAGTCAGCGCCAGATACATGCCAATCGCGTCTGGCATACGGGCAAAGGCCCAGCTCACCCCATCGTCTGGAAATAGCCCGATGCCGGTCTCGGGCATGGCGAAGCGATAGCGCTCGCCGGCCACTCGATGCGTGCCATAGAGCGAGATGCCCACGCCCGAGCCCATCGCCACGCCGTCGATGAGCGAGACGGTCGGCTTGAAAAAGCATTCGAGCTGCCAGGTGAGCGCGTATTCCTCCGCCAGCGACTTGACGGCATCTGCCTTCCGGTTCTTGGCCCATTCGGTGATTTCCCGCACATCGCCCCCAGCGCAGAAGGCGCGGTCGGAGGTGGAAGAGACCACCACCGCATAGATCTCGGGATCGCGCGCCCAGCGGGGGAAGGCGCGAGCCATGGCGGCGCGCATGGCCGTGGTGAGCGCATTCAGCGCCTGCGGCCGGTTCAAAGTGACGAACGCAGCGGCGTGATCGGCGCCGATCATGATATCGGCCTCGTCCCCGTTGCGCCCAGTCGCCTGGGTCAGGCTGGCGCCGGCGCCGTCTGCACCCTCATCTTCCACAGGTTGTTCCGGCTCCCTTCCCGCAAAGTCAGGATTCTCGCGTTGGCCGCATTTTCGCGCTATACATGATTGTTACCTAGGATGGAAACTCCAGTTCCGATTCGCGGGGGAATCAGTCGGGCTCGGAGAGGGGTTACGAGGGGCTATTTCTTAATGACCGGTAAACGTTGGGCGGTGGCCGCAGCGTTCTGCGTGCTGGCCGCTCCGGGCGCGTTTGCGCAAAAACCCGCACCTGTGGATGCCGGTCCGGCAGCGGCCGGACCGCAGTCGCCGTCAGCTGCCCCGGCGGGCGCCGATGCCGACAAGACCGCCCGGTTTCCGCGGCTGCTGCCCGGCAAGGCCGAGGCCAGGCCGGCTCCTCCGCTTACCTGGTCGGCGCAGGAGTTGGAGCTGGCACAAGCTCGCTGCGCTACGCTGCTGAAGGGTCTGAATGCGGTGGTAGTGCCCGAGGCACCCATGCGCGAAGGCACCGAATGCGGCACGCCGGCGCCGATGAAGCTCATCAGCGTCGGCAGGAGCCCCCAGGTGGCGCTGTCGCCGCCACCGACCGTCACCTGCGACATGGTCGCGGCGCTGGCCAGATGGCTGGAGCGCGACGTTCAGCCGCTGGCGCGCAAGCATCTGGGCGCTCCGGTCATCCGCGTCGAAACCATGAGCTCCTATTCCTGCCGCAACGCCTACGGCCGGGCCCACGGACGGGTGAGCGAGCACGGCAAGGCCAACGCCATCGACATCGGCTCCTTCGTCACGGCCCGCGGACAGGCGGCGCTGGTGATCGCCGACTGGGGACCCACCGCACGCCAGATCGCGGCACAGGGGGCAGCCGGCCAGGCCGCAGCGGAGAAAGCGCAAGCGAGTGCGCCCATACAACCCATCATTCCGGTGCAGAGCGACCTCGGCCAGCGCGGCAAGAGCGTGGCCGGCCAGAAGCCGCCGAACGCGGCTTCAGCGGCAACAGTCCTGCCCCTCGATCTGCGGCCGGGCATGACGATCGGCATCCCGGGGATCACCCTGGACATGCCCGGCGCGTCCAACCGCTCGCCCTCCTCGTTCGGCATGGCGCCCCCGAGCCGCCTCGGCGGCCCCAAGCCGGCACCCGAAGCTGCGGCGGCCGTCAATCCGGACGGCAAGACGGATTTCCTGCGCGCCGCTCACCACTCGGCCTGCAAGCTGTTCAACACCGTGCTCGGGCCGGAGGCCAACAACGCCCACCTCAACCATTTCCACCTCGACATGGCCGAGCGC
>VBAB01000601.1 GCA_005888525.1 Alphaproteobacteria bacterium | reverse complement strand
GTACTCATCAACAGCATCCCGTTACGGGAGGCGAAGGACAGCTCTGCGATCGAGAACATTGTGACGACCAACGACAAGCTGTTCCGCTTCGCCAACATCGGCCCAGAGCACGCAGATCCGGCAACCAGAGAAATCCTCAGATACCGGACAGCGCTACACAATGGATTTAACAACCTCAAAAATCGGCCATTGACCGTGCAAACCGCAATTACAATCTGCAGGACGATAAAAAACTATGATCTCGATGTTCGCAGTATCCCTGGAACAACGCTGGAAAACAAAGCAACGGGAGAGGTTATCTACACGCCGCCTGAAGGTGCTGATCTCATTCGCAACAAATTATCGAATTGGGAGCGCTTCCTACACGACGAAACCGCGATCGATCCCATCGTTCGCATGGCAGTTGCCCACTATCAATTTGAAGCCATCCACCCGTTTCCCGACGGCAACGGCAGAACAGGACGCGTATTGAATATCCTTTATCTGATCGATAAGCAACTCCTAGACCTGCCGATCCTGTACCTCAGCCAGTATATCAATGCGCACCGAGATACCTATTACAAGCTGCTCCGTGGGGTTACCGCCTCAGCCGCGTGGGAACCTTGGGTGATTTTCATGCTCGATGCGGTCGAGAACACCGCCAAATGGACGACCGAAAAGATAAGTGCTATTGAGGCCCTGATGGAGGAAGCAGCACGTCACATCAAGGAGGCCCACCCGATAGTATATAGCCATGAGCTGATCCAGCTCTTGTTCACTCAGCCGTACTGCAGAGTGACAGATTTGGTCAAGCATGATGTGGCGAGCCGAAACACGGCATCGCGTTACTTAAGAGAACTCGCTGACAATGGAGTTCTAGAGCAGAAGAAGGAAGGTCGCGAAATTCTCTATATCAACACTAGGTTCTTAGACCTTCTCAAGAGCGACAAGCACGCATTTCCGCAATATCCAGCCGTCAATGCAAAGACACCTGCAAAACAGGGCACCTCAACGCCTTGAGCAGGAAGAGCTT
>VBAB01000600.1 GCA_005888525.1 Alphaproteobacteria bacterium | reverse complement strand
AATGGCGAGCGACGACATCGGCGCGGTCGCGCGTGCGATTGAAGATGCGCACCTCCGGCGCTCCCGCCTCCAGCATGGCATGGATGACGCCGCGCGCCCCGCCGCCGGCGCCGAGCACGACAACGGCAGACCCGCCAGCGCCGAACTTTGGCACCGAAGCGCGCAGATGACGCACGAAGCCGGCGCCGTCCGTGTTGTCCGCACACAGCCGGTCGCCCTCGAACCACAGGGTGTTGGCGACGCCCATGGCGCGCGCAGCATCGGATTTCTTTTCCGCCGCGGCAAAGGCTGCCGCCTTGTGCGGGATGGTGACGTTGCAGCCGGCAAGGTTTTCCTCACGCATGTGGCGGAAGAAGTCCGCGGCCTCCTCGGGTCGCACCGGACGCCTCACGTAGCTGCCGTCGATCCCGTATTTCTTCAGCCAATAGCCGTGGATCAGGGGCGAGCGCGAGTGCGCGACCGGCCAGCCGATGATGCACGCCTGTATCTTGGCCTGGCTCATGCGTCGATTACCCCTCGCGCCCTGAGCTCGGCCAGGAGTGGCAGCAACGGCAGGCCAATGATGGTGAAGAGGCTGCCCTCGATGCGCTCGAACAGCTGGATACCGAGGCCTTCGATCTCATAGGCGCCGACCGTGTGGCAGACGCGATCGCCGGCGACCCGCAGATAATCGGCCAGAAACGCATCGGAGAACGGCCGCATTGTAAGGGTGGCGATTTCCACATGGGTCCACACAGCTTTTCCACCGGTCGCAAGGCAAGCGGCCGTGTGGAGCTGGTGCGATTTTCCGCGCAGGCGCAGGAGTTGCTCGCGCGCTGCCGGCGTGCCGACCGGCTTGCTGAACAAGTCCTGACCGAGAGCCAGAACCTGGTCGGCGCCGATCACCAGGGCATCGGGAAGACGCGCGCTGACGGCATCGGCCTTCGCTGCCGCCAACGCCGCCGCGATGGTCGACGGCGTCGATCCGGATCCGAGCAGATCACGCTTGAGCGCCGCCTCGTCGACATCCGCCGGCGCCACCTCGAAGGACAAGCCCGCGGCTTCCAGCATGCGGCGGCGGAAGGGGCTCGCCGATGCCAGGACGAGCCGGCGGCGGGCAGGCTCAGCCATCTCCTGTCTCCTGCCGGTCCTCCGTGCTGGCCGCCTCCTCGCGGTCGTGCAGCAGCCGGACGATGGTCGCCGCCGTCTCCTCGATGGAGCGGCGCGTCACGTCGATGACAGGCCAGCCGTGCCGGGCACACAGCCGGCGCGAATAGGTGAGCTCGTTGGCGATCTGCGTGCGGTCGACGTATTCGTCGAGGTTGCGGTCGGCCAGCATCTGCACGCGGTTGCGACGAATCTCGGCGATGCGCTCCGGGCTGGCGACCAGACCGACGACGAAGGCCCGGTGCGGCTCCACCAGCGCCCGCGGCGGGTCGATGCCGGGGACGAGAGGCAAGTTCGCGGTCTTGTAGCCGCGCTGAGCGAGATAGATGCTGGTGGGCGTCTTGGACGTGCGGGAGATGCCGAGGAGGATGATGTCGGCCGTGTTCAGGTCTTGCGGCAGCTGGCCGTCGTCGTGCGCCATGGCGAAGTTCAACGCGTCGATGCGCCGGAAATAGTCGGCATCCACGGTGTGCTGGCCGGCCACGACAGGCGTCTGTGGCGCACCCAGGTAGGATTCGAACACCTGCATGATCGGCTTGAGGACATGCAGGCTGGGCACCTTGAGCTCGCGGCAGCGGCGCTCGATGGACTCGATCAGCTCGCTCTTGACGATGGTGTAAAGGACGATGCCGGGCGACTGCTCCACTTCCTTCAGCACGCGCTCGAGCTGCTTTGGGGTGCGCACGAGCGGATGCACGTGCTCGATCGGCCGCACCTGCGAATATTGCACGGCGGCCGCCTTGGCCATGGTGGTCAAGGTTTCGCCGGTGGCATCCGAGATCAGATGCAGATGGAAGTAGCTGGGCAGCAGGTTGGCCATGTGTGGATAAAGATCAGAGTTCTCCAGGGCTGCCAAGCCGGGGCCGCCCTCGTCCCCGGCGGACGTGCCTCTTTCCACAAAATGGTCCACAGGCTGACCCGCTGGGACAGGAATTGCGCCGGATGCCGCTCCACGGGGACAAGGGCGAAATGCCTGGCCTGTGAAGCTGCTGTCAACAGGTAACCGCGGCGGGAGCTGGAAGCCCGGTAGTGAGATTCCGTGCTAAGCAATCAAGGGCTTCCGCCAACCTTGTGGCTTTGGCGCCGACCCAACGCAAGGCGTGGTGTGTTACTTGCGGTGCTCTCGCAAGCTGGTAGCAAACTGGTGAGGAACGAGGATGTCCGTAACCCACTGCCTAAGAGTCTTAATAACAGACTCTGAATCT
>VBAB01000599.1 GCA_005888525.1 Alphaproteobacteria bacterium | reverse complement strand
CCAGAAGCTCATGAGCTTCGTCGCCGATCTGAAGGCGGAGAATGCGAAGACCTTCACGATGAAGCTGAAGGAGCCCTACGGCCTCGTGCTTGCCACGCTCGCCAAGCCGACCTCCAATTTGCCGTTCATGATGCCCAAGCGCGTCGCCGAGACCGATCCCAACACGCAGATCACGGACCCCACCGGCTCCGGTCCCTTCGTCTTCAAGAAGGAAGAGTGGAAGCCCGGCGAGAAGGCGGTCTATCTCAAGAACGCGAAATACAAGCCGCGCGCCGAGCCGTCCTCGGGCTTCTCGGGCGGCAAGGTCGTCAAGGTCGACCGGGTGGAGTGGGTGTGGATCGCCGACCCGCAGACGCAGGTCAACGCGCTCCTCAACGGCGAGATCGACTTCATCGAGGCGCCGCCGCACGATCTGATCCCGCTGCTGGTCAAAGATGCCAACATCAAGACGCTGGTCGTTGCCCCCATGGGGCGTCAGTACGCGTTCCGCTTCAACGTGCTGCACAAGCCCTTCGACAATGCCAAGGCGCGGCAGGCGGTGGCCTACGCTCTCAACCAGAAGGACTTCCTCAACTCGACCATCGGAGATGCTGAATTCTACGTGACATGCAAGTCGCTCTATCCCTGCGGCTCACCGCTCGAGACGACCAAGGGCTGGGAGGACAAGATCGAGAGCAACTTCGCCAAGGCCAAGGCGCTGCTGGCCGAGGCGGCCTACGACGGAACGCCCGTCGTCCTGATGCAGTCGACCGACATCGCCTCGCTCGCCAACCTGGCTCCGGTCGCCAAGTCGCTGCTGGAGAAGGCCGGCTTCAAGGTCGACCTGCAGGCCATGGACTGGCAGACCCTGGTGTCGCGCCGCGCCAAGAGGGACCCATTGGCGTCGGGCGGCTGGAGCGCATATCTGACCTCGTGGGGCTCTGTCGACGTGCTCGACCCGGTCTCGACCAACTTCCTCAATGCCAGCTGCGAGAAAGCGACATTCGGTTGGCCGTGCGATGCCGAGCTCGAGCGGCTGCGCGATGCCTTCGCCAAGGAGACGGACCCCGCCAAGCAGAAGGCCATCGCGGAAGCCGTGTCGGTGCGCGCCACCGAGTACCCCACGCACGTTCACCTCGGCCAGTACCTGCAGCCCTCCGCGTTCCGCAGGAATATCCTGGGCGTGCTGGTCGCCTCCAACGTCGCGTTCTGGAACATCGAGAAGAAGTGACGTAGAACGCGGCGTAGGGCGCAATAGGCGTCAGCCGTATTGCGCCGATCAAACGTGCAGCGGCGCAATGCCCCCGGATCAAGTCCGGGGTATTGCACCCTAGGTAGTCGCGAGCGCGCTTGCGCCGCGGTCTTTCCAACCCCATTCTGTCGGCCGCGCTCAGGCTCCACAAGCATTCACTCGGGGAGGTCGGCATGGTTCGCAGATACGGGTTGGTCGTCACGCTCGCACTCGGGCTTTTCGCCACCACGGCGCAAGCCGAGGTGAGCGAGCTGAAGATCACCAAGCAGCCGGGGTTGCTGTTTGCGCCGATGCTGCTGATGGAGCATCACAAGCTGATCGAGAAGCAGGCCAAGGAGGCCGGGGTGCCGGATCTCAAGGCCTCCTGGCTGACGGTCATGAGCGGCGGCGCCAACAACGACGCCCTGCTATCCGGCAGTGTCCATATCACCACCAGCGGCGTCACCAACATGCTCCTGCTTTGGGGCAAGACGAATGGCGACATCAAAGCCATCATCGGCGTCAGCGGCCTGCCCTTCAAGCTCGTCACCCGCAACCCGAACATCAAGACGATCAAGGATTACGGCCCGAACGACCGCATCGCCGTGCCGACGGTGCGCCAGTCGATCCAGGCCATCACGCTCGGCATCGCCCTGCAGAAGGCCTACGGCGACGACAAGGCCAACGAGAAGCTGGTCCCCAACCAGGTGCAGATGGGCCATCCCGACGCGCTCACGGCGCTGCTCAATCCCCAACACGAGGTGACGAGCCATTTCGCCTCCTCGCCGTTCCAGGAGATCGAGCTCAAGAACCCAGGGATCCATGTCGTGCTCGAATCCCGCGATGCGCTCGGAGGCGACGGTCATGTCGCCCTCGCCTACGGCACCACCAAGTTCTACGAGGAGAACCCGAAGACGGTGCGCGCCTTCCTCGCCGGCTACGAGGAGGCGGTCGCCATGATCAAAAGCAACCCGAAGGCCGCTGCCGAGACCTATCTGACGCTCGTGAAGGAGCGCGCGACGGCCGATGAGGTGGCGCAGCTCCTGACGCAGCAAGGCGCCATCTTCCAGGCCGCGCCGATCCGCACCATGGTCTACGCCGAGTACATGGCCAAGGCCGGCTTCATAAAGCCGACGCCCAAGAGCTGGAAGGACTACTTCTTCCCTCTGCTGCACGATCGCAACGGAAGCTGAGCCCTGGATAGGTGAGAAGGCAACCGGGCGAGCCTTCTGGCTCGCTCGCGCCATATCAAGAACGGCAGGGAGGCAGGCGATGAGCGCTGCGGCAACGCGACCCGAGGACGACGCCGGTCTCGACGGCAAGGTCGCCATCATTGCCGGCGGCGGCGCCGCGGGCGATGGCATCGGCAACGGGCGCGCGGCGGCGATCCTTCTCGCCCGCGCGGGCTCGCGCGTGCTGGTGGTCGATCGCGACGGGGTACTGGCCGAGCGCACCGTGGCGATGATCGGGGCCGAAGGCGGGACGGCGGCCGCGCACCAGGCCGACCTCACCGATCCCGCCCAGGCCCGCGACATGGTCACGGCCGCGCTCGACAGGTTCGGCCGCCTCGATTTCCTCGACAACAACGTCGGCATCGGTAGCCTCGGCTCGGTCGTCGACGAGACGCCGGAGAGCTGGCGCCACGTCATGCAGGTCAACGTCGAGCCGATGTTCCT
>VBAB01000598.1 GCA_005888525.1 Alphaproteobacteria bacterium | reverse complement strand
GGGTCTTCAGCTCGCCATAGGCGATGCGCTCCTTGGCGTCCGCGAACACCTCCCGATCCGGGTGCTCGCGGGCACGCGCCGCCAGGATCTGGAAGAACGTCTCGTTGGTCCACAGCCCACGCTCGACGTAGCTGCGCGCCAGCTCGGGCTTCATGACGGTCTCGAAACGCATGGGACCACCTCTCAACGCACGGCTCTGAGCAACCCGCCATCGACCTGCACCGCGGTGCCGGTGATGTAGCGGCCGCGGGGCGAAACCAGCAGCGCGACCAGGCTGGCGATGTCCGCCACGGTGCCGATGCGTCCCATCGGCACCTCGGCGCGCAGCTTGTCGCGCATGCGATTGGGGTCCTGGCCGCCTGCCGCGAACACCTTCTCGAGCCGCTTGGTCTCGATGTAGCCGGGGCAGACGGTGTTGACGTTGACGTTCAGCTTCGCGACCTCGAGGGAGAGCGTCTTGGCAAAGCCGATGACCGCGCTCCAGGTGGCAACCGACAGTGCAAAGCCCGGGATGGGCTGAATCGCGGAGATTGCTGTGATGTTGAGGATGCTGCCACCGCCGCGCTTGGCCAGATGCGGGAGTGCGCCGCGCGCCATGCGCACGACGTACATCAGGTTCTGCTCTACGGCCTTGGCCCAGGCGGCGTCGTCGAAGGTCGCTATCTCGCCCAGCGGCGGGGCGCCGTCGTTGTTCACCAGAATATCGATGCCGCCCAGCGAGCCGGCGACGGTATCGGTGACACGGGTGCAATCCTCCGCGCGCCGGCAGTCGGCCGCAATCGGCAACACCTCGGCTCCGGTCTCGGCGCGAATGGCCTCGGCTGCGCGCTCGAGATCGCGCTCGCGCCGCGCGGTGATGGCCACCCGCGCGCCTTCGGCTGCCAGCAGGTGGGCAATGCCGTAGCCGATGCCCTGGCTGGCGCCGCCGACGATGGCGATCTTGTCTTTCAGGTCGAGGTCCATGCCACCCCCATGTCGGCGAGGAAAGCGGCGCCGTTGGTGTGGAAGACCTTGGTCAGGATCTCCTCCAAGTAGCCTTCTGCGCGCCAGTCGCGAATGAGCCGCTCGTAGGTGAGCAGCGGATAGTCGGCGCCGAACAGGATGCGGTCCTTCAGCCGGCGCGAGATCTCGCGCTTGAGATCGGGCGTGTGATACTTGGGCGACCAGCCGTGCAGCTCATACCAGATATTGCGCTTGTGCATGAGCACGGCGATGGTTTCCGCCTGCCAAGGCCAACCGGGCCGGCCCGCCACGATCTTGAGCTTGGGATAGTGCGCGGCAACCCAGTCGAGATGACGCGGATGGCAGTAGTCTAGGATCACGCCGCCTCCGCCCGGCAGCCCGGCGCCGAGGCCGGTGGTGCCGACGAAGATCAGGACCGGAATGCCGGCTTCGATGCACAGCTTGTAATAGGGATCGTAGGCCGGATCGCTCGAGGGCGGTGAGAGCGAGCTCGAGACGGCGAAGCCCAGAAACCCTATGCGCTTGTCGATGCAGCGCCGCAGCTCGCGCACGCCGGCTTCGCCCATGCCGGGATCGACGTGGATCCAGTGACCGATGATGACATCGCGATGGGCCGCCTCGGTCGCGAACGCGTAGTCGTGCAGCGCGCGCATCTCCTCCAGCGGGCGGAACTTGCTGAAGCCGAAGTCCAGGATGGTGGCGACGTTGCTGGCCCGGAAATAGTCGGCCATCTCGGCCTCGGTCATGTAGTTGGGCTTGGAGTTCCACGTCGCATGCTGCTGCGCGAGCTCCTCGGCCGTCTGCAGCGGGAAGCCGCGCCGGGTGCCCCAATGGGAATGCACGTCGATGATCTTCATTGGTCTCCAGCTCACGCCAAGGCAGGAAGCTTTGATGCGGTCGTCGGGGCCCCTCCCGCCCGTGCATGATGGCGGCTTTCTGCTCTTTGCGAAAGTCGGCGCCGACCAACCCGCTTGCGTCCTGTTCCCCTCGATGGATTTACGCTCTAAAAGAGGTGCAAGAAAAGAAGCTCACGCAGAGGATTGCGATCATGGTTCAGCGTCTCAAGTTCTACATCGACGGTGCCTGGCAGGATTCCGGGTCGAAGAAGACGCTTCCCGTCGTCAACCCCGCGACCGAGGAGGCCCTGTACGAGGTCGCTCTCGGCTCGGCGGCGGATGTCGACAAGGCGGTGGCGGCGGCGCGGCGCGCGTTCGAGACCTTCTCGCTCACGACGCGCGAGCAGCGCGTCGAGCTGCTGTCCAAGGTCATCGAGGTCTACAAGCGAAGGCTGAAGGACATCGGCGCCGCCATCTCCGATGAGATGGGCGCCCCCCTGGGTTTCGCAGAGCGGTTTCAGGCCGGCGCTGGCCTCGGCCAGAGGTCCTCAAGACCTATCCGTTCGAGGAGCGGCTGGGCTCCGCCATGATCGTGCGCGAGCCGGTCGGCGTGGTCGGCATGATCACGCCCTGGAACTGGCCGCTCAATCAGATCGCTTGCAAGGTTGCCCCGGCGCTTGCCGCCGGCTGCACCATGATCCTGAAGCCTTCGGAGAACACCCCCTCCTCGGCACTTATCTTCGCCGAGATTCTCGATGAGGCTGGCGTGCCGAAAGGCGTCTTCAACCTCGTCAACGGGCTGGGCGGGGAAGTCGGTGCTGCCATGAGCGCGCACCCCGGCATCGACATGATGTCGTTCACGGGGTCGACGCGGGCAGGCATCGACGTGGCGCAGCGGGCCGCACCCACAGTCAAGCGCGTGACGCAGGAGCTCGGCGGCAAGTCGCCCAACATCATCCTGGAGGATGCCGAGCTGTCGAAGTCGATCGCCGGCGGGACCGCGCACTGCTTCAACAACTCCGGCCAGTCCTGCAACGCGCCCACGCGCATGCTCGTGCCGCTGGCAAAGATGAAAGAGGCCGCCGCGATTGCCAAGGGCGTCGCGGACAAGGCCAAAGTCGGCGATCCCAGGGGCAGCGACACCACCATGGGCCCCGTGGTCAATCGCGTGCAGTGGGAGAAGATCCAGGGCCTGATCAAGAAGGGCATCGACGAAGGCGCCACGCTCGTCACCGGTGGCCTCGGTCGGCCGGACGGCCTCAACAAGGGCTACTACGTACGCCCGACGGTGTTCGCCGACGTAAGCAACGACATGACGATTGCGCGCGAGGAGATCTT
>VBAB01000130.1 GCA_005888525.1 Alphaproteobacteria bacterium | reverse complement strand
GAAGGCCTCGCCACTCTCCTTCGGCATCGCTGCCATCGACGCCGGGGCGCAGACCGCCGAGCTCAAGACCAGGGGCGGAACGGGTCACCTGCGCATCGTCCAGGCTGTGAACGCCATGCATTTCCTGGAGGTCGTGACAGAGGGCTTCCTGCATGTCACCACCGTCTACGACAAGGACGAGGCAAAGGGCCTCTATCCGGCCGTGCACTCGCGCCACTTCGGTCTGTTCGGCCAGCCG
>VBAB01000131.1 GCA_005888525.1 Alphaproteobacteria bacterium | reverse complement strand
TCCTCGATCCTCCCGTCGTGCCTGCGCCGGTTGCGTCGAGCATAGCCTGAGGCCGGTGCTGTAGCTGCAACGGAGTTTGGCGGCGCCGAGGGCCGGGGCTCTGGACGAAGGCAGCGGGTGCCGCAGTGGGCCGCCCGGCCAATCGACCCCCTTTTCAAAGGGCGCGAGCGCGGTTAAGGTGACTGCGAATCGCAACAAACGGGAAGGAGGTGATCCAATGTCTAGTGGGATCTTGCAGACGGCCAGGCCGCTGAAGCTCGATCACGCATTCGTTGGGGCAGCCTCCTACGAGGCCTGAACGAGCGTATCCACGGGCGGCCGACAAGAGCCGCCTTTCCGGCACAGTGCCGCTGATCTCACGGGGGCCGCTTCAAAGCGGCCCCTTTGCTTCTTGGTGGTTAGGGCGAGATCGTTCCTGGATAGGAAGCACTGGGGCTTCCTTTGGGGAACGTGAAGCTCGCTCTGAAGAATAGCGACCATGCGGTTGACAGACCCAACGGCTTGGAACGCTCTCCGCAGCGCAAAGCGATGGTTCGGCCACTTCATCAACTCACGACTGCCGTTTGTCTTTGTCTTTGGTTTCCGCGCGAGCCGCCAACTCATCGTATGATTTGGCAATCTCAAGCATTACTCGCCTGGACTCCAGATCCATCATCCGCTCTGCCAATCTGCGCGCTTCCTCTGCGCGCTTGCGCCAGTGCTCGGCGTCATGGATCAGCGGGCGAGGCGACATGAGGGAACCTCTTAACTGTGACCTCCCTCCACCTTCCTAACGCAAAGCCACAGCTATCGGTTTCCTCCCACGGAACCACGACGCCGTTCGCGCATTAAGCAGACGCGCAGGGGTTGGGATACCGTATGCCCGAGGATCTCGATGACGTGGCGCGATGGCGCTCGCTGGCGGCGGAAGCGCTGAGTTTGGCTGCGCAAATGAGCGATCCAGCATCAAAACAGACGATGCTCGACATCGCCCTGGGGTACGAGCATATCGCTCAGCGGGCCGAGAGACGCGTGAACGCCCATGAATTTGGAAAGAAGCGCCGCCCCGTGGATGACGGCGCGAATGGGCTAGCGGCCCTTGTGCCCCTTGTTCTTTCGCTTCTGAATTGAACTGGGCGACGGCGCCTTCACGACCGGCTTCAACGCATATGAGCATCGCTGCTTGCCGGGTGTCTGCGCGCATTTTGCCCCCACATTGCATCGGGGAGCAGATGTTCAATCTGAAGCGATCCTCTCTAGACTAGGCGCTGGCTGACCCGCGGCAGGCGGTAGATCTCGCTGTACTTGGTGCGCAAATAGGCGACGTAGGGCGCAATCCTCATGGGCCCGCCGGTGGCACGCTCCACCAGCTCGTCCGGCGTGAACTTGCGCCCATGCCGGTAGAGGTGCTCGCGCAGCCATGCGTGAAGCGTGCCGAACTCGCCCCGCGCCATCTGCGCGGTGATCTCCGGGTGCGCGCTGAGCGCGGCGGCATGAAACTGCGCCGCCTGAATGTTGCCGATGGTGTAGCCCTGGAAGCCGCCGCCGACCGAGCCGGCGTACCAATGCACGTCCTGCAGGCAGCCGTCGCGATCGTCGGGCGGTGCGATACCGAAATCCGCCTCGAAGCGTGCGCGCCAGGCCTCCGGCAGGTCCTTCACCGCGAGCCGGCCTTCCAGCAGCGCCAGCTCCAAATCGAAGCGCATCATGATGTGCAGATTGTACGTCACCTCGTCGGCATCGGTGCGAATGAGCGACCGGGCCACCTTGTTGATGGCGCGGTAGAAGGCCTCGAGCGGCACAACTTTGAAATGGTCGGGAAAGGTGTCGCGCAGCAGCGGATAGAAATGTTCCCAGAAGCCCCGGCTGCGGCCGACCACGTTCTCCCACAGCCGCGACTGGCTCTCGTGCACGCCCGCCGATGCGCCCGAATTGAGGGGCGTGCCCTCGAACGCGACGTCGACGCCCTGCTCGTAAAGCGCGTGGCCCGCCTCGTGCAGCGAGGAGAACAGTGCCTCGGCGATGTTGTTCTCCCGCACGCGCGTGGTGATGCGCACGTCGCCGGCTGCGAACTTGGTGCAGAAGGGATGGTGTGTCTTGTCGAGCCGTCCGCGCCCGAGGTCGTAGCCCACACGCTTGATGACGGCGAGGCTGAATGCCATCTGCGGCGCTTCGGGGAACGACCCTTGCAGGCAGCTGTCGTCGATGAGCGGTTGCGCGACGATGGCGCGCACGATCGGCACCAGTGCCGAGCGCAGCTCCGCAAAAAGGGACTGTACCTTGGCGGTCGTCATGCCCTCATCGGGGCCGTCGATCAGCGGATCCGCGATGTGCTCGTAGGGGGCGAAAAAGCCGGCGTATTGCCGGCTGAACTCCAGAGACCTCTCGAGCAGCGGGCGCATGGTGGCGAAGTCGTCGGCGGGGCGCGCCTTGGTCCAGGCGTCGTAGGAGGCCGAGCTATGCGCGCTCCAGCGTGCGACGAAGTCGGCGGGCACCTTCACCGCCTTCTCGAAGTCGCGGCGCGCGACGCGGACGAGACGGGCATCATGGCAGTCACGCGGCAGGCCATCGGCGTAGGGCTGCAGTTCGTCGAGCAGCTCGCCAAGCGCCGGATCGGTGAACTTCTCGTGCGCCAGCCGGCTCAGGAGGGCGCCCTGCCGTGCGCGCGCCACCGCCCCACCCGGCGGCATGTAGGTGGCCTGGTCCCAGCCCAGCACGGCACCCGCCGAGCCGAGGTCGCTGACCTCGCGAAGACGCGCCTTGAGGTCTTCGAGTTTCGGTTCTGTCGTCGCAAGGGAGGTAATGGCCGCAACTCCAGCTTATGAAGGAGACGCAGCCTAGAGCAGGATGGCTTCAGATGGAATCTTTACAGCCAGATTCGCATTCCCAGTGGAATCCCCAGTGCTTCGATCAGGAGCCATCTCGCTCTGGCACAATGCGCCCCTCTCCCCACTGAAGAGTGGGGAGAGGGGACGCCCATGTCAGCTCGGTAGCCCGCTAATCTAGTTCTGTTTGGCAGGGCCGCCCTGCGGCATGTTGCGGGCGCGCTCGGCCGCCTGCCGTTCCGCGTCCTGGTCCCGCTTCGACTTGAACGAGGGCGTGTTCGCGAGCTCCTCTTTCTTGGCGTCCATCATCAACTGCAGGCCACCGCTCTGGGTGTCGTGCGTGATCTGCAGGCGATCCAGCTTCATAGCCACGCTTTTCTCGCCGATGCCGAGGAAGCCGCCGACGCCGATCACGAAGCCTTCGACCGTCTTGGCGTCCTTGCTGAGGATGAGATCACTGATGCTACCGATCTTGGCCTTGTCTGAAGCATAGACCGTCTGACCGATGAGCTCCTTGGCGAGGACGGTATTGGCATCCTGCACGACGATCTGACCAGCCACGGGCGCCTTGGGAACCTCGGTTCGCGAGGGCGCCGGCGGCGCTGGCCGCTGCGGCGGCATTGCTGTTTGCGAAACGGCGGCAGTTGCGCCGAGCAACAGTGTCAGGACTGCCACGCTAGCTCCTGTCTTGAGCATGATGGTGTACCTCCAGAATTTGGTTTGGCAGGTCGCGCAGGCGACCTGCGACTGAGGTGTAGAACGCCGTGAGGGTTGAAAGGTTGCTCGCGGACAGATCAACAAGCTTGCTCCCGCCCGGGCGCCTAGACCGAGATCGTGCCCGAAGCAATTACTGGGGCTTCCATTGGAGAATGTGAACCTCGCTCTAAGACTCAATAAATAGAGCAGGATTCACGCTTCAGCCCCACGTTGCATTCGGAAGCAGGTGGTTCCGTCTGAAGCCGATCCTGCGCTGCCGTGATGGTGCGCTGCAGCGGCGCGAGGGCGTCTGCCACATGTGGAGGCTTGTGGAATTCGCCTGCCAACCCTGCTGGCCCGCTGCTGTACATGATCGGCAAGGAGTGGAACAAATAATGGCCGGCATGCCCTGAAGAGCTCGCTCGCGCGACGGGAGGAACGTCATGGCGGCAACCAAGCTGCCTGGAGACGCAGTGGCGTTTGAACGCGTGCCGCTACCCAAGCGGTTCTGCAACCTCGAGCGGCTGCTGTTTGCGCTGGAGGCGCGCGGCCTCGACGGCATCGTCGCCACGCTTCCCTACAACGTATTCTACCTCACCGGCTTCAAAGCCATCGCCCACAAGGCGGACGAGCCGCGCCCGTACGCCGTCATCGTTTCGCGCCACGCACCGGAGCGGCCGATCCTGGTCGTTGCCGACTACTACCTGGCAACCTTCCTCAAGCAGCCGACGTGGGTTGAGGACGTGCGGCCGTTCCGCGCCGTGATGATGCCGCTCGATCTGCCGCCGCGGAAGGAGGATATCGACCGCTTCATCCCGGGCAACCGCACGAAGGTGGCCTGGGTCGAGCGCGCACGAAGGAGCTATACCTTCGACATGGGCACCGCCGTGCGTGGCGCCCTGCGGGACCTGAAGCTCGATTGTGGCCGCGTCGCTTTCGACGACATGGGCGCGGGCTTCCGCCTCGGCGTGGAGGGCATGCAGGTCGGCGACGGCTACGACCCGCTGATGTTTGCGCGCGCCGTGAAGACGCAGGCCGAGCTGCGCCTGCTGGAGCGCTCGACGCGGCTCAACGAGACCGCCATCCGCCGTACAATGGCTTCCTGGCAGAAGGGCGCCACTTGGCGCGACCTCAACAGGGCCTACGCCGCCGCCGTAACCGATCTCGGCGGCTTCGTGCGCGATCCGGGTGCCATGGTGTGGGGCCATCCGCGGGGCGCCGATGCGACGCTGACGTTGGCCACCGGCCTGGAGGACGACGAGGTGACATCAGGCACGCACGTGACGTTCGACTGCCACGGCACCATCGATCTCTACTGCTGGGACGGCGGCAAGACCTGGGTGGTCGAGGGCGAGCCCGAGGGAGGGGCGAAACTCTTCGCCAAGGCGACTGCGCAAGTCGGCGAGGCGCTGCTGGACGCCATGCGGCCTGGTGCCAAGATCAGCGAGCTGCAGGCATGCGCCCGCCAGGTCTACCGCCGCGCGGGCGTGCCGGACGCGGCCTCCGCCGTCATCTTCTTCCACGGCCTCGGCCTCTCCCACATGGACATCGAGCAGACCTTGGCCGACGGTCGCCCCAACGGCGACTGGGTGCTGGAGGAAAACATGGTCGCGCCCGTGCATCTGCTCTATCCGGGGGGCGAGCACGAGCGCATCTGGCTCGAGGAGGTGGTGCACGTCACCAAGGACGGCGGGCGAGCGCTGTTCTCCTGGGGCTTCGAGCCGCTGGTCGCCTGATGCGCGACGCGCCGACCGGCACGCATGATGCGCCACGCCTGCTGCCGGTTTTTGGTTGGCTGACGGCCGCGCTGTTCTTCGGCTACGCCTGGGTGCTGCGCGTGGCTCCGAGCGTGATGGTCGAGGAGCTGATGCGCGATTTCGCCGTCGGGGCCGGCGTGCTCGGCAACCTTTCGGCAGCCTACTTCTACGGCTACGCCGGCATGCAGATCCCGGTCGGCGTTCTGCTCGACCGGTTCGGTCCGCGCCGTCTCATCACCATTTCCACCCTGCTTTGCGCCGGCGGTTGCGTGCTATTTGCCATCGGCGACACTCTGGCAACCGTCACCGCCGGCCGATTCCTGATCGGCGCGTCTGCCGCCTTCAGCCTGGTCGGGGCCATGGCCGTTGCTGGCCAGTGGTTCAGCGTCGACCGCTTTGCCATGCTCTCGGGCCTGGCGATGGCGATGGGCATGGCAGGTGGGGTGCTCGGGCAAGCGCCGTTGCGCATCGCCGTCGAGGCTTCCGACTGGCGCACGACGATGCTGCTGCTCGCCGGCGGCGGCGTGGCATTGTCTGTGGCAGCCTGGGCGACCGTGCGTGACAAGTGGCGCGGAAGCGGCGGCATCGCCAACGCCCTGTCCGGGCTCGGCGTCGTCGCTCGTCGTCCGCAGACGTGGCTGATCGCGCTGGCAGGGCTCGGCACGTCCTCGCCACTGCTCGGCTTCGCCGGCCTGTGGGGCGTGCCGTTCCTGGAGACCGCCTACGGCCTGCCGCGGACGCTCGCCGCGACGCTGACGTCCATGCTGTTCGTTGGCTGGGGTGTCGGCGCGCCGTTCTTCGGATGGCTGTCGGACCGCATCGGCCGACGGCGGCCGCCCATGCTCGCGGGGCTGGTGTTCGAGACCGCGGCGCTGGTGACGCTCGTCTATGTCCCCGGCTTGCCCACACCCGCACTCGGCAGCCTGTGCTTCCTGATCGGCTTTTTTGGATCATCGCAGATTGTGTGTTTTGCGCTGGTGAAGGAGAACCAGTCGGCCGAGCTCAGCGGCACGGGGATCGGCTTCGTCAACATGATGGTGACGGGAGCGGGTGCGCTGTTCCAACCGCTCGTGGGGCTGCTGCTCGACCTGGCCTGGTCGGGCGAGACCTCGCAAGGCGCGCGCATCTACGACACGGCCGCCTACCAGCTGGCCTTCGCATCGCTCGTGGCGTGCTGCGTGGCCGGATTCCTGTTCCTGCTGGCGGTGCGCGAGACCTTCTGCCGTCCGGCCGAGGCTCACCACACGCCCGGCACGAGCCGATAGCGAGGCGTAATCCGCAGGCCTTCACGGGGCTAACCGGCCTCCTCGGGGTGCTCTGGCGGGGCCGCAGTGTTGGAAATGACCGCTTGCGGGACGTCGTAGGCCAGCAGCGATTGCCAATGTCGCTCCAGGTCGCCCTTGAACAGTCCGCGCGTGAGGCCGTCGACCAGCTTGCGCACCGCCGTCGTCATGGCGTTGATCGATGACCCGGACGGTCCGAAGCTCATGGTGGAGGCGATGGCGAAGACGTGAATGTTGCGCATCCAGGGCGTCCGGCCGGCCTACTTCTCGGTGAATTCGTATTCGCTGCCGAGGTAGGGGAACCGCGCTAGGCGGTCGTCGCGCGAAGTCCATTTCCACGCCGGTCCCGCAGATCAGATAGTCGGCGCGGAACGGCCCGTGCGGCGTCTGCAGCTCGACGCGGCCGCCGACGGCTTGTGCGCTCTGCCAGGGCGAGCCGGTGTGCAGATGGAAGTTCGCATGCTGCGCGCAACTGTCCCAGGTCTCCTGGGGGAAGCCTTCGCGCAGCCCGAGGATGGTGCTCATGAAGCGCCAGCGCCAGGCATCGTCCAGGTCCGACAGGTGCCGCAGGAAGCCCGCGAACGTGAGCCAGCGATAGGGCTGCACCAGCTGAGGCGTGATCCGCCGGCAGAACAGGTGGACCTCGGATGCGCCGTGCTCGAGGGCCACGGCGGCGTTGTCGAGGGCCGACGCGCCGGCACCCAGCACGGCAACCACCTTGCCGCCCAGGGCGTCGAAGTCGATCGCGTCGGCCGCGTGGGCCCGCAAATGGCTCGGCAACGCCGACACGAAATCGGGCATCCACCAGCCGCCCATGCCCTCCATGCCGGTCGCGAGCACCAGCTTGCGGGCATGCAAAGTCTCGCGGTTGCCTCCGCCGCCCTGGACCGTGACCGCGATGAGATCATGTGCCGCGGGGGCGATATCCATGGCCTCCAGTCCGTTGCGGACCGGGATGGCGGTCGTCTCCCGCATCCAGAGCAGGTACTCGGCCCACAGCCCTCTCGGGATCAGCTCCAGCGCGTTCCAGCTTTCCGCGCCGAAGCGCGCCTCGTGCCACGCCTGATAGGTGAGGCTCGGCACGTCGAGATCGGGACCGGTGTAGTCCTTGGGGCTGCGCAGCGTTCGCATGCGCGCATAGGTCAGCCATGGGCCTTCCCGGCCGTACTCGGCCTTGTCGATGACGAGGATGTTATCGACCTGGGCCCGCATCAGCCCGAAGGCGATGGCGAGCCCGCTCTGGCCCGCGCCGACGATCAACACGTCGAGCGCAGGCTTGCCGTCAGGAGCCAGCCGCGCCTCGAGCCAGGGCATGCGCGGGTGCGCGATGCGGGCAAGATCCCGCCGCACCTGGGCGGTGAGAGCCGCAATGCGCTCTTGCTCCGCGCTCGGCTCGATGGACCCCACGCGACTTCTCCTGCAGGCCGATCAGTCGTCGAGCCAGGCGACCGCGCGGATCGGGCTGCCGGTGCCGCCCTTGATCCGCAACGGGAAGCCGATGAAGCGGAAGCGACCCTTGCCGACGAGCTTGTCGAGATTGACGAGGCCCTCCATGTGCGTGAAGCCCAAATCGCGGCACACGTGATGCACCTCGAAGTTGTTGCGCCCAACCCGCCCGGGGCTCACCGCCTCGACACCGAACATCATGATGCCCTTCTTGCCGAGCCAGGTGGCCGACTCTTTCGTCAGGCCGGGGAAGTCGGTCAGGTAGCCGTCGGTGCCGTAGCAGCGCCGGTAGAAGTCCATGTGCAGGAGCACGGTGTCCTTGGGCTTGATGGTGACGCCGGCGGCCTCTTCGGCCTTCTGCAGGTCCTCGATGGAGATATCGGATTTCAGCGGCTTGTGCGCGAGATCGAGGCACACCGCTTCCG
>VBAB01000129.1 GCA_005888525.1 Alphaproteobacteria bacterium | reverse complement strand
GGCGCGGCGAGATCGATCGCGAAGGGAGGATCAATTCAACTCGGTACGAGCCTAAGCGACGAGTGCTTGCCCGCAACACGCGGAGCAATTCGCACCTTCGGCATGGCAATGCTGGCAGGCCGCTGATATTTTGATCTCCAGCAAATGATGGAGGCGCGTATGCGTAAATCGTTGCTTGCCTTGATCCTCGCCGGTGCTGCTCCGTTGGCGCTGGCGACCGCTCCGGGCCAGGCTGCCGCCGGACCGGCGGTACTGGCTCCCAAAGCATTCGATGCGCCGAGCGCGGTGACACGCGTCGACTACTACAGGCGCCATCACTATCGCGGCTATCGCACCTATTATCGTGGACCAGCCTACAGCTATTACGCTCCGCGCGCGTATTACCGAGCGCCCGCGTACTACGCGCCGCCGGTCGTCTATTACCCGCCTCCGGTCGTCGTGTACTACCCGCCGCCCGTCGTCTACGGCGCCTATCCGGTTGCGCCTTACCGCTATGGGGAGCCCGCAGCGGCCTACTACGGCGGCGGCTACTCGGATTGGTGACGGTGGGAGGGGTCAGACCCCTCGCCGAGACGTTGCCCACGTTTCTATACGAATAGCGCGAGGGGTCTGACCCCCGGGCCTCAGCTGCTCGGTGCGTCGAGCTTGCGGGTGAGGTTCTCGAACTCGCGCCGCAGTTCCTCGTTCTTGAAGATCTGATCGAACGTGGGCGCCTCGAGCCGCTGCAGCGCCTCGAAGGAGGCCGCCGAGTCCTT
>VBAB01000460.1 GCA_005888525.1 Alphaproteobacteria bacterium | reverse complement strand
TCGGCGGGCTGGTGGTGACCGAGCAGGTCTTCAACCTGAATGGCGTCGGCCGGCTGTTCGTGCAGGCGGTGCAGAACCAGGACTACACGCTGTCACAAGCCTTGGTCATGCTGACCGTCATCGTCTTCGTCATCTGCAATCTGATCGTCGACCTGCTTTACGCGTGGCTCGACCCACGCATTCGCTTCAGTTGAGGCAAGAGCATCGTCATGGTGACCAACGTCGGGACGATTGGGCTTTCTCCAGCCGGCGCGGACGACCTGGGGGCAAAGCACGCATCCTTGACGCGCCGCTCCCTGAAGTTCTTCCGCCGCGAGCTGCTGGGCACGTTCGGCCTCGCGTTGGTGCTGGTGATGGCCGCCTCCGGGCTGTCGGCGGAGCTGATCGCGCCGTACAGCCCGACCGCCAACGATTTCGGGGCGATGATGGAGGCGCCGAGCTGGGCGCATCCACTGGGAACGGACCAGTTCGGAAGGGATCTGCTGTCGCGGATCATCTTTGGCGCGCGAACGCGGCCATGATCGTAGGGCTGTCGTCGGCGCTGGTGGGCGGCACGGTCGGGCTCGTCCTGGGTGTCGGCAGCGCCTATTTCGGCGGAAAGACAGATCTGATCCTGCAACGGGTTTCCGACGTGTTGATGGCATTTCCATTGATCATCATGGCGCTGGCCGTAGTTGCGATCTTCGGCACCGGCGTGCAGAACGTGATCGTTGCCATCACCATCCCGTTGATCCCACGCTGTGCGCGCGTAGTGCGTTCTTCGGCCTTGTCGATCCGAGAGGTTCCCTATGTCGACGCTGCACGTGCCCTGGGATTCGGGCACATGCGGATCATTCTTTGCCACATGGTTCCGAACGTGATGGCTCCGTTCCTGATCATGGTGACGGCGTTTGTCGGGCAGGCTGTTCTGGCGGAGGCGTCGCTCTCGTATCTGGGCCTGGGCGTGCAGGAGCCGGTGCCGGCCTGGGGCCTGATGCTGCAGGGTGGTGCCGAGGAATATGCCTCGACGGCGCCTTGGATCGCCATCTTCCCGGGCGTCGCGATCGTGCTTTCCGTGCTGGGGATCAACCTGTTCGGCGATGCCTTGCGGGACACATTGGATCCCAAACTGCGCAAGAGGTAGGCTCGGCATTGCGTGACGGGGGCGGCGATCGACGCGACAAGTACCGCTTAAAGCGAGGTCGTCACATCGCAACGGTGGAATTACGCTCTCATCTGCGATTCAGCGGGAAACGGACCCGTTGGAACCAACGCAGCCATTGGCGGCGCACGCTTCGCTAGATTGCCGCCACCGCGCCCGCTCATTGCGATAAGCGGTCACCCTGCCCGCGCGAC
The DNA here is from genome assembly GCA_005888525.1 of Alphaproteobacteria bacterium. Classification (GTDB taxonomy): domain Bacteria; phylum Pseudomonadota; class Alphaproteobacteria; order Rhizobiales; family Hyphomicrobiaceae; genus AWTP1-13. Next base: position 8,734 of record VBAB01000460.1, on the reverse strand, counting down.
GCGCCAGGAGCGATTGGATCCGCTCTCATTCAGATTAGATGGCACCCCACCCCATACACGATCGCTTTTCTTTGCCCTCATGCCGGCGAGCCAATCGAGCATCTCTTGAGGTAGCGTCGGACAATCGCCTATGTCGTCGGGAAGCTTTTTCCGGACCGACTTCACCCAATCCCTCTTGCCCATGTCTTTCCCCGTTTGACGCGCGCGCCGCCGTTCTTCAAAAACAGGACTCCCCGTTCCCGGGATACGGTGCCGACGCTCCGAGTGCGGGGTAGCTCAGGGAGCGCCAGCACCATGCCCGCATCTGGTTAGTGCCAAGCGGGCCCCATAACGTAGCACTCAGCTAGCCCCGCAGTGGCGCGCGCAGGCCACACACCCCGCAAAGAATTCATTGTGCTCAACACGTTGATAGCGCGTGGCACCCGACTTCGTGAGCCTTCACTGGCCCCGCGACACATGTCCAAGCAAAACGGCCAGTGTGGAGGGCCGTCGCGCACCTGCAGGAATCGATATGTCCCGTAACCGAGCGCTCCGCCCTAACCGTCCGCGGCTCGGTTGAGCGATTGCACGGCCGCAAACCGGCGTGCGCGAGGTCTCGGAGCCTTTCTGACAGCGCTCGTGCAGCCCCGCCCTTCCGTTTGGCCAACCGACCGAATCGGCCGCTTCAATGAGGCACTATTGGTCCCGCGTTCTGGCAGCCCGGTTGCTGCAGCATGGGGACCCATCGTGTAACGGCCACCTGCGCGTGTGCGATGCGCCGCTCAATTCGCCAATCGCTGGAGCGCGTCGAGATCGAGGAGCCGTAGGCCGCCTCTGGTCGATGGCTCGATCATTCCCAAACGGCGGAATTCCGAAAGCGCGTTTGCCAGTGCCTCGATCGTAATCCGGAGGTAGGTTGCCACCGTTCTGCTATCGGGCGAGTCTCCCAGGATGAGCGGATCACGCCCTTCGCTCGCGTTCTGGTTGGAGTTGGCGACAAGGAATGCGGCAACCTGAGCCATGGGACCGTGGGCGGCAGAAACTGAGAGGGCCCGCCGGGATTGGAATTCGCGCTCGACCGCATCGGTGTATCGACGCATCGCCCGCGCGTCGTACTTTATGACCTCGTCGAGCGCATCGAGCGGAAGGCACTTGACGCGGACTTCACCAACGGCTTGTGCCGAATCGATGTGTGCCGGTAAGGCGCCGATCCCGACCACATCACCGGTGAATGCAAACTCGACAAGTTCTGCGGGACGCCCCGCGGGCTGCCGGTAGACGCCGACGCTGCCACTCTCGATCAGATACAGGTGCGTCTTGGGTTGGCCGGCGGTGAAGAGCACCTCGTCGCGTATAACGCAGATCGGCGCATCGGCAAAGCGCTCGTCCGAAGACGAGCCGTGGCGGGCAACGAAGACTGACATGGCGGCCCCCCGCACAGTTCGGATCGATCTTACAACTCGCTTCCGTGATGCTTGGTTCCGCAACCCGCCGAAATGGCAGTGTAGAAAGCGAATGCAGAATTCTTCATCACCAACGAATATGTCGGCGCGTCAGACTGTTAGTTTGGGGCGACCGAGTATGCGTCCGGCGGGCCAAGCGCCGCCGAACTTCACGTTCATGCTTCATCACGCCAGACTCCCAACAAGAATACTTTGCGCTTCCTGCGGTTTGGGCCCGCTTGCGCTTGAACGTCGGATAGGTCCGCGCCCGTTCGCTTCATGAGCTTCGCTAGCACCGCTCTCGCGATGAACCCGATTGCCAAGAATGACCCGAAGTAGATGACCGCTACGACAAGGGCCCACATGGAGGCCATCCTAATCTCCTACGGCGCGGGCGTCGCTTCGATGCGACGGTCGGGCACAAGCCAGGTCAGGGCGACTGCGATGTACAGCGCGATCGCAAGCCATGGGTTAACGAGCGGAACCGCCGCGATGTAGCTTGCGAGTGAGGTCGGGGCCCAGCGCAGTCGCAAGGCGCAACCCACGCGATCGGCCGTAACGTGCCACCTACGTCCAATCGGTCGCCGCGGCAAAGCGCGAACTGCCAAGCAGACGGCCTAGATGCTGTTGGCCGAGATGTCCTAAGCGCGGGTGCAGCGATCGCAAGCTACTCCGATGGGCGCCAATTTCCTAGCAATATCAAGAAATGTACGATTGCCTACATTTTTTGGAACGCTTGTCGCTTTGGCCTGTTATGCTCCATACGCTGCACGATCTTGGAGCAGCTCAAGCTCCCGGCGGCCACCCTAACACTCGTTCCAAGGAAGGCGGCTCCCCATGGGAGTGTCGTGGCGCTCGGATGCTGATTACCACAAGACGTTCGGTCTGGACGCGCAAGAGCGGGAGACCGCTGCAGGCTCGCAGCCCGGCGAGCATACCGGGTTGACTGAGGCAGAGCGGGCGGTTGGGAACCAAGAAAGCGTACTGCAAGAATTGATGCGTACCGAAGAGCCGACAGCGGAAGCCGCGGCGCTGCTGGAGGATTTGCGGCGAAAAGTTGCGCGAGCAGTCGCAGAGCGAAATTGAGTTCGTGCCCTCCGCGCCGAATATCACACCAGTGCTAAAACGCCTTCGTCGCGTAAGACGGCGGATCGTGGTGGCTTGGCGCGAGCTACTTTTAACCTGGGCGATTGCCGCCTGGCGAAGTTCGTGGCGCTGAGCGAACGCCCGAACAGGCGCGCGAATTCTGCTTCGGCAGCGCCGTACGGAGTGTTGTTGGAACGCTGGCGTCGCCGTCGCAACCGATATGGGCGGCATTCGAACGCTAATCGAAGCCAGCGGTGATCAGACGCTCCGCTTGTGTTTCCGGTGCGCGTGGTCACGACTTTGTGCCGGTGGTGGTGGCGGCCGAAACCGCGCACGGAGCCGGCGGCGTGGTGCGATCAAAAACGGTTGCAGCATGTTGCGCCGAGGCAAACGCAACGTGCTCCAGATGTTTGAAACACTTGAGCATTCTTGATCTGCGGAACAACGCGGGCGGCTACGCTTGCGTTCGAGATCCTGCCACAAAAGGCTCCTAAGGGCGGGTCCGCGGCGGATCGCCACGAACGGAGGAAGTGCGGGATGAAAGATGTACCAGTCAACACATGGATGGTGGTTGAAGCGGCTGATGCGAAACTCGCGGTGGTTTCCACTCATGGATGCCAGCAGGATGCTGAAAGAGAGCGCGACCAACGCAACGCGGGGCTGCCGGAGAAACGGTTCAACGCCTGTATTGCAATCGAGGCGGTCGCCGATCGGATGGGTCAGCCGTGTCGTTGAAGAACGTCAGGGAAGCTTGTGCCGAACTTTTCCGACGGATGCTTGGGGCCACGCGAACCCGAACATATCGCCCTGAGCGTTACTACATGCGTGGCCCTGGCCCGAAGTGCAGGGAGCGGCGGCGCACGCGCGGCCACAGAGGAAGCTTCGCGGGCGGATTACAGAGGGCGAGCGCCAACCGCGGCAATCTACCATCGTCGAGTGTTCGGCACTGATCACCGGTTGGCGACGACGGGCAGGTGATGGGCCCCGGTCGCCACGATCGCTTCTGCATGCGCGCTGAATCGCGCTCACAAAAGCATGATGATGCCGAGGAGGCCCGCGTGGACGGTCACAAAGACGCCCGCGCGCAGTACCAAGAAGGGAGCGATCATTGTCCGGTCTCGTGTGATCCGCTCACACAAATACGACCGGAGGCGCCCTGTCCGGGACGAGCGCTCATTTGTCGGTATGGTCCCGTTTCAATGAGAAATCCTTGGTTAGTCGCGGGATGTCTGCGAAACCTGCGCCGCATTTGCGCCGTTTACGACTTGTCAATCAGGGCAGGAGAACCGTTGTGGGAACTCGCCTCCAGGCGCTGACACAGCGATTGCCGTCATCTCGGCGCGCAAGGCGCGGCAGTGTGCTTGTGTTGGCAGGTATGGCACTGGCCGGCGCCGCCACCCTTGTTCAACGACAGTCCCGCAAGGCCGAGCGTGCCTATCCCCCGCGCGGTCAATTCGTCACCGCCGGCGGTGTTCGCCTCCACTACGTTGCAAAAGGCAGCGGGCGCCCGGTCGTATTTCTCCATGGCAACGGCGCGATGGTCGAAGATCTGCTGATCAGCGGCGTCTTTGATCAATCGGCACACGGATACCGCGCCATCGCCTTCGACCGCCCCGGCTTCGGACACAGCGAACGGCCGCGTGGACGTCATTGGACGGCGTCTGCCCAGGCTTCCATTCTTCCAGCAGCATTCAGGTTTCTCGGTATCGAACGCCCGATCGTCGTTGGGCATTCGTGGGGAACACTGGTGGCTCTCGCACTTGGCCTCGACTACCCACAGCAAGTGTCAGGGCTGGTGCTGATCTCGGGTTATTACTACCCCACACCGCGCGCTGATGTAGCGCTGTTCTCGCCCCCGGCCATTCCCGTGCTCGGGGACCTGCTAAATCACACTGTCACGCCGTTCATCGGTGAGGCGATGGCACCCAGACTCATCGAGAAGATGTTCGCGCCCCAAGGTGTCTCGCCGCGATTTTCGGACCGGTTCCCGCTGGCATTGACGCTGCGGCCCTCGCAGATCCGGGCTTTCGCAGAGGACTCGGCGCATATGATCACGGCCGCCCGCACCTTGAGCGAGCGATACAGATCACTGTTTCCGCCGACGGCAATCCTCGCCGGCGACGCTGATGAGATCGTGAGCTACCGCCAGGCTCAGCGTCTGCACGGCGACGTAGCCGGCAGCCGCCTGGAGATCCTCAAAGGCGGCTCCCATATGGTTCACCACATCGCACCGGAGCGCGTGGTGCGTGCCATCGATACCGTTGCCTTGGAGTCCACTGCATGGCAGCGCCAAGCCATCTGAACGGCCGGGAGCGGCGCGAACCCTTCCCGAAGAAAGAGCCGGCGCGAGCGCCCGGCCGCATGTCCGGCGACCTCATTGTCATGGCCGCACTCATCGGAATCAGCCGTGCGTTCTTTGGCCCCAAAAAGCAGGGTGCCGTAAGACAGAGCCTCTCCGGGCTGCAGGAGACGATCACCCAGCCCGGACGCGGGCGTCAGGCCGCGAAGCCCTCCGAGATTTCCGCCAAAGGCTGGAAAGACATTGCCTGGCGCGTCTATGACGGCATCCAGAACGATCGGGTCCTGCTCGTCTCCGCTGGCGTTACCTTCTATGCACTTCTTGCGTTGTTTCCGGCGACCGCTGCGATCGTGTCCCTTTACGGGCTGTTTGCGGATGCCGCGACGATCAACGAGCACCTTCGCCTTGTCTCGGGTTTTCTTCCCGACGGTGCCCTGGAAGTCATCGGCGATCAGGTCAAGCGCATCGCCGCCAAGGGCCAGGGCACGCTGGGCCTGACATTCCTGGGAACCCTGGCTCTGTCACTATGGGGGGCCAATGCAGGCACGAAGGCAATCTTCGACGCGCTCAACATCATCTACAAGGAACGGGAGAAACGCAGTTTCATCCGTCTCACCCTATGGTCGCTCACCTTCACGCTTGCGGCGATTGCCCTCGTGGTTGTCGCCATGACCGGCATCGTCGCAGTCCCGGTTGCGCTGAAGCTCTTCGGCATTCCGATCCAATCCGCGGCGGGACTCCTCACGCTCTTGCGCTGGCCGCTTTTGTATCTCGTGGTCCTGTTTGCCCTTGCCTGTCTTTACCGTTTCGGGCCGAGCCGCACGCGGGCGCAATGGCGTTGGGTGACGTGGGGGAGCGCGATTGCGGGCGGCATCTGGATCGTGGGCTCCCTCCTCCTGTCCTGGTATGTCGCCAATTTCGGCACCTATAACGCCACCTACGGGTCGCTGGGTGCCGTGATCGGATTCATGGTGTGGATGTGGCTCTCGACCACAATCGTTCTGACAGGCGCCGAGATCAATGCCGAGATGGAGCACCAGACGGCCAAAGACACCACCGAGGGAGGCCGCAAGCCGATGGGTACGCGCGGTGCCAGGATGGCCGACGAGATCGGAGAGGCGCGCAGCTAACGCGTGAACCAAAGCTCTGCCGCCGCGTTGTGAGGCCATCCAATCTCCAAAGGAGCTCGCAATGGCCCAGAGCACTTATGGTCGCTCATCAGACCTCGAGGACAAGGCAACAGATCAATTCGGCAAGGCCGCCGACCAGGCCGAGAAAATCGCAAACCGCGTAACGGAGCAAGGCCGCGAGGCCGGCGAGCGCATGCAGGAAGTCGCCGGCAATTTCAAAGGCGCGCTGGACAAGTCGATAAAGGATCAGCCGATGGCGACGCTGGCGACCGCGGCAATCGTCGGTTTCGTGCTCGGCGCGATCTGGAAGTCGTAACTTCCCACGGGGAGCAGGGCTTGTTCGCAGGTCTGATCAATGACGCCAAAGCGGCGGTGAGCCACCTCGTGCTGCGCTATGTGGCTCGGGCCTCGGTGGCGATACCCTTCGTGCTGGCGCTCGGATTCGCGGTGGCGGCGATCGCAGTCATGCTGGTAGAGCGTTTCGGCCACGTCACCGGGTACTGGATCATGGCCGGAGGGCTTGCCGCGATCGGGATCGGCGCTGCGATTGCTGTCTCCGTGAAAGAACACGAAGAAGAAGCGGCCGATCAGAAGGCCGAGCAGGCCGATACGGGAGAGGTTGTGAGCGACGCCACGGCCGAGGCGATGCTTCAGGCTCCGCTGGCGCTTCTCGGCGCCCTCTTTTCAGCGCCGGGCGGCGCTGCCGGCGCGTTTAAGATCGCTCGCGTTCTCGGCCGCAATTTCCCGCTGGTACTCTTGCTGGTGATGATTGGCGCCCTGTTCTGGCCGACCGACCGCCAAGACTCAGAGGTGGGCGGCGCCGAAGCCAGGCCGGACGGTTTCCGGCCCGCTGATCCGCATCCCTGATCCTACCGCCACGAGCGCGGCAGCAGATGCCCCCAGTTTGGCAGCTCCGGCATGCGGCCACGCATGTCGGGCATCCTCGCGCGAAGCGCTTCAATGCGGGTTGGCGGCTGACGGTGACCAATCTTCCAGATCGCGCCTACCGCAAAGGCGAGTCCAGCCGCAATTGCGAGCGTCGTGTACGGCCGCTCCTTGATAGCAGCCGCCAATTCCTCAGCCACGGTCTCGGCGCGCGCCCCAAGCTCGCTGACCTGGTTAATGATGCCTTCCGCATTCTCGCGGGCGCCGTGCTCTGATGGACTGCGATAGTCGGACGGACCTACTTGGGCCATGACATAACCTCGTGGTGAACCGTTGTCTTCGCCATCAACGTTCAGCCGGATGGAGTGTTCCGACCAGCCAATTGCAATGGGCGGCCCTCGCGTAAGCGCCTACGCCTCCGCTTCAGGCAGAGTGCGCGCTGTTAGCGGGTTCTACGAGGTGGTCGTTTGGCGGCATTGGTCATGAATGCCGCCACCGCGCGCCGGTCTTGAGAGCAGGCGCTGGCCCCTGCGCCGCAACACTGCATTCGAGGACGTCCACAAGGGCTGATGACGTTTTCCCGCGATGGAGCAGCAAGAGAGGCGTGGTCGCCCGGCTGCATCCGCTTCCCGCGCAACATTGACACGAGCACCGTGCGCTACCGGTCCGACACATGGCCGGCGAAAGAACGATCTCGGATGTGGGCCAAGCGCCGCGGCGCGTGCCTCGTATCAAGCTGCGCGCACTGCCTCGCCCTCGATCACGACGCCGCCGACGCGCAGTCCTTTTTTCTCCAGGTGCCGCCGGAGCAGAGCCATGTTCTTCATATTGGCGCGGAACAGGACGTCAAATGCGTCGCCGACCACGGGGACTGCGCCAATCGCCGTATCAAGAAAGGCGTTCGCCAGCATCCTGGCGATCAGCCAGCCGGGCGCTCCAAGCTGTCGCGCCTCCAATATAAGGTAGGTCGAGACGAGACCCGCGAGCATATCACCCGCCACGGGTATCAAGCCCACGATGCCGTCCAGCCCGAAGCGGATCGTGGTGCCGGGAATGACAAACGCTCCGTCCATGAGCTTGGCGAGCGCCTCAAGGCGCGCCAGGGACTGCTGCGTGCGGTTGTCGTGGCGAATAGTGGTCCCGTGCATCGGCTCCTGCTCCTTCCGGCATCGCAACAGATGGGAACGGCATCGGACGATCGCAAGCGAATCGTTCTGCGCCAGCAATGGAACCCTTTGGACCCCCTTCCGTTCTCAAACTAGAGCGCAGCGCTGCCGGAGGATCTCGTGACTGGCTTCATCTGGATGATCGTCATTGGGCTCATAGCCGGCGTGATCGCCCGCTTTCTTCTGCCCGGCCCCAACAATCCGCAGGGTTTTGTTTTGACGGCCGTACTCGGCATCGCCGGTGCGTTCGTCTCGACATGGATTGGCCAGAGCATCGGCTGGTATCGACCCGACCAGGGGGCGGGGTTGATCGCAGCCACCCTCGGTGCGGTGATCGTGCTCGTCATCTGGCATCGGCTCGTCGTGCAGCGCACTGTCAACGATCCGGGTATCTCACACACGAACTGGCCTCCGCGCGCATAACCAAATCAGGAGCCTTTTATGGGACTTCTCGACGTTCTGAATGGAATGCAAAACGGTCCGCGCGGCGAGCCCATCCCCGGCAAGGGCGGCATGTCCAAAATCACCATGGCGCTCCTCGGCATGCTCGCCTACAAGGCTTACAAGAGCCTGAGCAACCCTCAGCCCGAACAGACAGGCGCGCCCGCGCGCTACCCGGCCGGGCGCCAAGAGGCGCGGGATGATCAGCCGGGCGGACTCGCGGGGGTCCTGCGCACGATTTTTGGCGGCGGTCCGGTCCCTGGCCCTGTGCTGCGGCGCGGTCTCGACAACACCGTCCGGGATCTG
>VBAB01000712.1 GCA_005888525.1 Alphaproteobacteria bacterium | reverse complement strand
ATGCTCAGGGTACCGCTCTCGCCGGACCCCGGCTTGATCTCCACCTTGAGGCCGAGTGAATCCGACAAGTCCTTCTCGAAGGCGCGCGCGTCGGCATCCTTGTCGTCGCCCACGCGTCGCCCCGACTTGGCACCGCCGCTGCCGCGATCCTCGTCCTGCACCAGGGCTTCCACGGCGCGCACGTTCAGATCCTCCTCGACGATGCGCCGGGCCAGCCCTTCCGCATCGTCGTGTCCGATCAGCGCACGCGCGTGGCCCGAGGTCAGCCGGCCGTCCTGCAGCAGCGCCTGCACCGACGCCGGCAGCCGCAGCAGGCGCAGGGTGTTGGCGAGATGGCTGCGGCTCTTGCCGACGGCATCCGCCACCTGCTCCTGGGTATAGCCGAACCGCTCGATCAGCTCGCTGTAGCCGGTTGCCTCCTCGATGGGGTTGAGGTCCGTGCGCTGCACGTTCTCGATCAGGGCGAACTCGGCGGCTTCCGAATCGCTGAGCTCGCGCACGATCACCGGCACGGTGTGCAGGCTGGCCTTCTGGGCTGCCCGCCAGCGGCGCTCGCCGGCGACGATCTCGAAGCCGCCGCGGGTGCGATCGGGCCGGGCGATGATCGGCTGCAGCAGACCCTTCTGGCGGATCGAATCGGTCAGGTCGATGAGCTCGAGGTCATCGAACGACTTGCGCGGGTTATGGCCGCTCGGGTGCAGCTGGTCGAGGGACAGCAGCCGCTGCTCGCCGTGGGCGGGAAGCCGCGCGTCCGCCTCGGGCGTCTCGCCGATGAGCGAGGCGAGCCCACGGCCCAATCGGCCCTTCTGGATGGGTATCGGCATGGGGGTTCCCCAGGTTTTGAGGACGTCAGACATTGGGCGGGGCAGGTCCGATCAAGCCGCCCGCAGATGGCGCTCGCGCTCGATGATCTCGTGCGCGAGCTTGATGTAGGCCTGGCTGCCGGGGCAGTCGTAGTCGTAGAGCAGGATCGGCTTGCCGTGCGAGGGCGCCTCGGCCACCCGCACGTTGCGCGGGATCATGGTCTCGTAGACCTTGGCGCCGAAGAAGGCGCGCACCTCGGTCGCCACCTCCTTGGACAGCGACGTGCGCGCATCGTGCATGGTGAGCACGACGCCCTGGATCTCGAGGCCCGGGTTGAGCGAGCCCTTGATCTGGTCGATGGTCTGCTTGAGCTGCGAGATGCCCTCCAGCGCGAAGAACTCGCACTGCACGGGCACCAGCACGGCATGGGCCGCCACCATGGCGTTGAGGGTGAGCAGATTGAGGGACGGCGGGCAGTCGATCAGCAGGTAGGTGTAGGGCACCTCGCTTGGTCGCGCCTTCTGGTCGGCGACCAGCGCCATCATGGCGTCGCGCAGCCGGAAGGGCCGGTTGGCCTCCATCATCATCTCCGACTCCAGGCCCACCAGGTCGGCGTTTGCCGGCACGATGCTCAGGTTGGGGACGAGCGTCTTGATCGCGGCCTTGGCAATCGTGGACTTGCCGGCCAGAACGTCGAACGTCGTGACCGGGCGGGCATTCTCGCCGACGCCGACCCCGGTCGAGGCGTTGCCCTGCGGATCGAGATCGAGGATCAGCACCTTCTCGCCGATGGCCGCCAGCGCGGTGCCGAGGTTGATGGCGGTGGTGGTCTTGCCGACGCCGCCCTTCTGGTTGGCGACGGCCAGGACGCGCAGGCCGGATGCTATGGCGCGGCTCACGGGTTCATTCCTTCGCTCTTGGGCTCGAGGTTGCGGACGACGACGATACGCCCGTCGCGGTCGGTGCGGCTCGGGACCAGATCAGCATTGAAGTTCCACGCTTTTTTGGCAGCTTCGAGCTCCGCCGCGACATCGCGGCCCTTCAAGAATAAGCCAACCGTGACAGGCGTGAATAGCGCAGCCGCAAGGCCAAGCAGCTTGTCGAGCGGCGCCAACGCACGCGCCGAAACTACGTCTGGCGCTTGCAAGCTAGCTTGAGTCGCCGCCGTTT
>VBAB01000711.1 GCA_005888525.1 Alphaproteobacteria bacterium | reverse complement strand
TATTCGGGCGTTGGCTGGTGCGACGCGGGCAGCGCTCGGCCGGGACTGGGACAAACTGGTCTGGCGCCAGCCTCGCCTCCCCCTATGACGAAGGCATTGCCTTCGTCATGCCGAGGGGGGAGGGCGGTGCGTCCGCGGTTTAGACCGGCCGGCGCCGACATCGCCGCGCACTCGACAGCCGGGCTAAACCGCTGGACGCACCGGGTGGGGGTGATCGGCCGCGCCCGCGACAGACACCCCCACCTAGGAACGCCATCGGACTTAGCTCGCCGGTCGGCATTCGTGTCGAGCGTTGCGATGGGCGAGCTAAGCCCGTGGCGTTCCGTCCTCCCCCGTCCAGGGGGAGGCAAAAGCCTGCGCACGGGGATGACGTCGCGGGCATGACGCTAGGCCGCCCGGAACAGGCGGACGGCTTCGTCGCATTCGGCCGTCATCTCCGCGCAGGCGGAGATCCACGCCACTCTCGTATCACACTACGGAGACTTGCGTGGGTGTCCGCCTTCGCGGGCATGACGCTAGGCCGCGCGGAACAAACGGACGGCTTCGTCGCATTCGAAGAGGTAGAGCAGCAACCGGAGCGCCTCGCCGCGGGCCGAGGTGAGGTGGGGGTCCTGGCTGAGGACCAAGCGGGCGTCGTCACGGGCGGCGGCCAGCAGCTCCTCGAAGTTGGGCACGGCGGCGACGCGGAACTCCGGCATGCCGCTCTGGCGCGCACCCAGCACCTCGCCGCCGCCCCTGAGCTCGAGGTCCTTCTCGGCGATCTTGAAGCCGTCCTCGGTGGTCTCCATCATTTCCAAGCGCTGGCGGGCGGCGTCCCCGAGCGGCGCCTTGTGCAGCAGCATGCAGAAGCTCTCACGCGTGCCGCGCCCCACCCGGCCGCGCAGCTGGTGCAGCTGGGCCAGGCCGAAGCGCTCGGCGTGCTCGATCACCATGATGTTGGCGTTGGGCACGTCGACGCCGACCTCGATCACCGTCGTCGCCACCAGCACCTTGAGCACGCCGGCGGCGAACGCGGCCATGGTGGCGTCCTTGGCCTTGTCGGGCATGGCGCCGTGCAGCAGCCCGACCGCGTTGACGCCGAAGATCTGGGAGAGGTGCGCATGCCGCTCCTCGGCGGCGGCAAGCTCGGACTTCTCCGAGCTCTCGATCAGCGGGCAGACCCAGTACACCTGCGCGCCCTCCGAGAGCTGGACGCGCAGGCGCTCGATCAGCCGCTCGATGGCCTCGATCGGAATGGACTTGGTGACGATCGGCTTGCGGCCCGCCGGCTTCTCGGTCAGCTTCGACACGTCGAGATCGCCGTAGTGCGTCATGAGCAGCGTGCGCGGGATCGGCGTCGCCGTCATTACAAGCACGCCGGCGCCGCCCTCCTTGCGACCCTGGCCGCCCTTGGACTGCAGGGCGAGGCGCTGGTGCACGCCGAAGCGGTGCTGCTCGTCGATGACGGCGAAGGCCAGGTCCTTGAAGTGCACGTCGGCCTGGAAGAGCGCGTGCGTGCCGACCAGGATGTCGATCTCGCCGGCCGCGAGCCGCTCGATCAGCTCGGCACGCGCGCGGCCCTTCTCCCGACCCGTCAGCAGCGCCAGGCGCAGGCCCGCGGCCTGGGCGAGCGGGGCGATGGTGTCGGCATGCTGGCGCGCCAGCACCTCGGTGGGCGCCATCAGGGCAGCCTGGGCGCCCGCCTCCACCGCCACCGCCATCGCCATCAGCGCCACCACCGTCTTGCCGGAGCCGACGTCGCCCTGCAGCAGGCGCAGCATGCGGTGCGGGGCGCCCATGTCCTCGGCGATCTCTTTCAGGGCCTGGCGCTGCGAGTTGGTGAGGGCGAAGGTCAGCGCATCGGCAATGCGGGCGCGCACGCTGCCGTCACCCGAGACGCGGCGGCCGGGCTGCGATTTGAGGCTTTGCCGCACCAGCGCCAGCGCCAGCTGCCCCGCCAGCAGCTCGTCGTAGGCGAGGCGCTGCCAGGGCGGCGAGGCGGGAGAGACGTCTTGCGCCTCCTCGGGGCGGTGCAGGCGCAGCAGCGCGGTCTTGGCATCCGGCCAGCCGCGCTGGGCGAGCCAGGCCGCATCCTGCCATTCGGGCAGATCGGGCACCCGCTCCAGGGCTTGGCGGCCGGCCTTCAGCAGCACCTTGCCTGACAGCCCGGCGGTCAGCGGATAGACCGGCTCGAGCAGGGGCAGATCGGCGCGAGCCTCCGGCGCGACGATGTAGTCGGGATGCGTCATCTGCTTCTTGTCGTTGTAGCTTTCGATGCGGCCGCTGATGGTGCGCAGGCTCCCGGTGGGCAGCTGGCGCTCGATGAACTTGCGCTCCGCATGGAAGAACACGAGATCGATGCGCCCGCTGTCGTCCTCGCAGGTCACCTTGTAGGGCGCCCGCGTGTTGCCGCGCGGCGACGGCTTGTGCTTGAGCACGCGCACCTCCAGCGTGGCGATGGTGCCGGGCACGGCCTCCGCAACGGTGGGCGTGGCGCGGCGGTCGATGACGCCGGCCGGCGTGTGCCAGAGGAGATCGATCACCCGGGGCTCGCCGACGCCCGGCGGCAGCCGCAGCGCCTTCTTCAGCAGGATCTCCATGCGCGGACCGATGCCGGCAAGGCTCTTCGCGGTGGCAAAGAGGGGTGTGAGCTGCTGGGGCCGCATGGATCGTAAAGGGGGTCAGACCCCTCGCCTCGTACGTTGCATTCCTGCCGATGACGCTGATGCGGGGGGTCTGACCCCCTCGCTACGCTTTTCTCTCCGCGCTCCTGGGCCTATATGAGGCATTCAAGCCCGCGCGAAGGTGGCGGCAGCAACCCGTGCCGTCAAGCACCCGAGCCCGGTTATCAAAGCCGATCCTCATGACCGACGACGTCGAAAGGCGCCGCCGGCGCGCCGTCTATCGCGCGTGCCATCGCGGTACCAAGGAAATGGACTGGATTCTGGGGCGCTTTGCGCAGGCCGCGCTGGCAGACATGCCAAGCGACGGCCTCGGCC
>VBAB01000710.1 GCA_005888525.1 Alphaproteobacteria bacterium | reverse complement strand
CCGGAGGACCTCAAGAAGCCGTCGCAGTTCCGGTTGATCGGCCGCAAGGACATCGGCCGCGTCGACGTGCCCTCCAAGGTCAACGGCACGGCCACGTACGGCATCGACGTGCAGGTGCCGGGCATGGTGTACGCCACCGTGCTGCAAACGCCGATGGACGGGGCCAAGGCGGAGGGCATCAACAGCGACGAGGTCATGAAGATCAAGGGCGTGACGAAGGTCATTCCCCTGCCCTTCGGCGTGGCGGTGGTCGGCGACACCGTGGAGGCGACGCGGCTCGCGCGCAACGCGCTCAAGGTCAACTGGAACCTGAGCGAGTCCAAGGCCGCGCCGTTCGACTCCGAGAAGGCGAAGGAGGAATACGCCAGCAAGGGCAGGGATCCCAACATCGAAGCCAAGGAGTGGTACAAGGTCGGCGACGTGGACAAGGCGCTGGCCAGCGCCGCCAAGGTGCTGGAAGGGATCTACTGGTCCGAGCACACCTACCACGCCCAGATGGAGCCGATGAACGCGGTGGCGAAGGTCTCCGACGACGGCCAGTCGGCGGAGATCTGGGTCGGCACGCAGGTGCAGCCGCTGGCGGCCGCGGTCGTTGCGGGCGCCCTGAAGACGACGCCGGACAAGATCAAGATCAACCTGCAACTGCTGGGCGGCGGCTTCGGCCGGCGCATCTGGCCGGATGCTCCGGTGCAGGCGGCGGTGATCGCCAACATCGTCAAGAAGCCGGTGAAGCTCATTCTCACCCGCGAGGACGATATCGCCGCTGCGCGCCCGCGGCCGATGACGCACCACGTGCTCAAGGCCGGGCTCGACGACAAGAGCAACCTGGTCGGCTGGCGCCATCGCATCGTGGCCGAGAACGTCGATGCCGTTGCCGCCCCGCCCCGGTTTGCGGCCACCGGCGGCAAGGACATCATCGGCTGGCGGGGCATGGAGCAGGAGTATTACACCATCCCCAACGTCAGGGCCGAAGGGGTGCGCGAGATCCGCGGCATGCGCGTGCATGCGTGGCGGGGCATCGGTGCGGGCTACAACAAGTTTGCCAGCGAGTCCTTCCTGGACGAGGTGGCGCTGGCAAGAGGCGTCGATCCGCTCGCCATGCGCCTGGAGCTGACGAAGCAGCATCCCCGTGCCACCGCGGTGATCAAGGCGGTGGCGGAGATGGCGGATTGGCAGCGCAAGCGTCCCGGCCGCGGTCTGGGCCTCGCCTTTGCCGACTATCACGACAGCTTCTCGGCGGGCGTGGCCGAGGTGTCGGTGGACGCCAAGACCGGCAAGGTCAAGGTTCACACCTATTGGCTGGCGGTCGATCCGGGCCTGGTGATCCAGCCGGAGAACGCTCAAGCCCAACTCGAGAGCGCCGTCATATACGGGCTGAGCGGGGCGCTGTCGGAGGAGCTCACCGTCAAGAATGGCGCCGTGCAGCAGTCCAATTTCAGCGACTACCACGTGCTGCGCATGAGCGAGGTGCCGGCGATCCACACCAAGATCATCGCCAGCGACGCCTCGCCGACCGGCATGGGCGAGCTGGGCATCCCGTGCGTCGCGCCGGCGATCGGCAACGCCATCTTCCAGCTGACCGGCAAGCGGCTGCGGCACCTGCCGATGTCGGCGGACCGCGTCAAGAAGGCGCTGGCCTGAGGCGAGGCGAGCACCGGAAAGCGCTAAAAGGCCTCGGGAATGGCGAAACCGCAAGCGTGACTATTTGAACAGAGAGGACAGCGAGAACGAGGAGGCCCTGACAACAGGGGCGCTTTCCGCAATCTGCGGGTGGGGCTCATCGATGTAGACATTGACGCCCGTGGCGCGCCCGTCCTTGATCAGCGAAGAGACGTACTCCCATCCGTTTGGTCCCAATCCCAGGCACGCCTCGGACATCTCGCCTTTCAGGCGCACATGAATGGCAATGTTTCCGCGCGCCCGGATGGAGGCGAGCTGTGCCGGCGTAAACCGTTCCTTATTCCATAATTTCGTCAGGTAGATGCCCGCGACCATGCGATTGGTTTTTGGACCCCAGCTGACCCTGTTGTTTTTGTCGGATGCGAAGGAATATTCTCCCGGGGGCAGGGGGCCAATGGCTCTCGCGGCCAGGCAGTCGGGATCGGGATTGTTTCTGCAGGCCTCCCTGCCGGAGATGGCCCAGGCGATTGTCTTACCATTTAGTTCAACGATGAAAAGCCGGCCGGTCTCGATCGTGTACCCGAGGCGGAAGCTCTTCAACGATTCCGGCACACTGCGAACGACATCGTCGAACGGGCTGCAAATTTCGCCTCCCGTCAGCTTTCGCTCATATCCCCTGTGTTGAATGGTGACGTAATCGACGCCTGGGGCGCAATCCCATTGCGGCAGTACTTTCTTGTCTGCAAGAAGTACGGCTGGCTCGAGTGCCTTGGCCGAAACTTTCGGCAAGGCTGCGTCGGTCTTCCGGCTCGTCACGACCCAAGGCGTGCCGACGGACATTGGCGGCTGGGGTGCGGCCTTCGACTGATTCTTGATCTGTTTGCATTCATCGGACAGTCGAGGCGGATGAATTTGTTTTACGGCAAGCTGACGCGCAAGCGAGCTGCTGGCTCCTTGCTTTATGTAGGCTGCTATGAGCGCCTGCTGCACTTCGAGCTGCTCTTGCGATAATTCAAAGATGCAGTATGCATAGATTTGATTGCCGACCTGACT
>VBAB01000709.1 GCA_005888525.1 Alphaproteobacteria bacterium | reverse complement strand
GGTCGAGCACAGCAACGCGCTCGTCCAACGATCGGAGTTCCTCGACCAGCACAGCCAGAATGGCCCGCGCCGCTTGGGGCAGATCGGAGGCGGGGTCCTCGAGGGCAGCGATGAGCTTGGAGGTATGGACCGGCCCTTTGGCAGCAATCACGCCGAATTCGGTCAGGTGCCCGCGGAGCGCGTTGATGGTCTGGGTGCGCTGGCGGACCAGGAGGTCCCGCGTGCGGAACACGACGGCTGCGGCCTGCTGGTTCGCGCTTTTGAGGGCCACAAAGCGCATAGTGGGCCGCTGGGCGGCCTCGCAGATCGCTTCGGCATCGGCCATGTCGTTCTTCTGCCGCTTGACGAACGGCTTCACGTACGCCGGCGCGATCAGCTTCACCGTGTGGCCGAGCTTGGCGATCTCACGCCCCCAGTAGTGGGCGCTGCCACAGGCCTCCATGGCCACCGTGCAGGGCGGCAGCGTGGCCAGGAACGCCAGAAGCTGGCCGCGGCGCAGCTTCTTGCGAAAGACCACCGCGCCCGCGCTGTCAGCCCCATGGAGCTGAAAGATGTACTTGGCGAGATCGAGGCCGACGGTGCTAACGTGGTTCATGAACGCCTCCTGGAGTGGGCTCTAACACCCCCACTCTGGCACGCTGAGGCCGCCGGGGGGCGTCCACACCATCAGGCCCAGCATCGGATTCGGCCCTTGTTCGCTGCGCCAAGCGTCGCCGCTTCCGCCCACGCCTTCCTGGACGGGCTGCTCGGGGCCGAGCGGCGCAAGACCGGCTGGATGCGAGCCGAGGCCGCTGGTGATCCCGGCCCCTGGCGGCAGCAGGCCATCCTGGGGCGCAGCCGCTGGAACGCAGATGCTCTGCGCGATGTGGTGCGCGACCACGTGATCGAGACGCTCGGCGCACCTGAGGCCGTGCTGGTGATCGACGAGACCGGCTTCCTGAAGCAAGGCCACGCCTCCTGCGGCGTGGGGCGGCAGTACACCGGCTCGGCGGGCAAGATCACCAACTGCCAGATCGGGGTGTTTGCCGCCTATGTCTCGGACAAGGGCCACGCCTTCATCGACCGCCAGCTCTATCTGCCAAAAGCCTGGACCGGCGATCCGGCGCGAATGACAGCCGCGCACGTGCCAGCGGGCATCCCCTTCGCGACCAAGCCCCAACTGGCGCTCGGCATGGTCGAGCGGGCGATCGCGGCGGGCGTGCCATTTGCCTGGGTAACGGCCGACACCGTCTACGGCGTGGGCGAGATCGAGCTGGCGCTGCGGCGGGCCTACAAGGGTTATGTTCTCGGCGTCACGGGCCAGCACTCATTCTGGTCCTGGGGGGCCGAGGCCGAGGTATCGGGCACGGCCGAGGAGATCGCGACAGCCCTCGGGGAGGAGGACTGGATCCGGCTCTCGGCGGGGGCGGGCACGAAGGGGCCGCGCCTGTACGACTGGGCCTATCGGGAGCTGGCTTCGCTGAAGGCTGACGCGCTCGACCCCACGCTCGACCAGAGCCTGTGGACGCGTGGTCTTCTGGTGCGGCGCAGCCTGTCGGACGGGAGCCTGGCCTATTTCACGACGTGGTGCCCGGCGGGCACGCCGATCCAGGAGCTGGTGGCGGTCGAGGGGCGGCGCTGGGCCATCGAAGACGCGTTCGAGACCGCCAAGACCGAACTCGGATTGGCCCACAATGAGAGCCGGTCGTGGCACGGCTGGCACCGGCATGTCTCGCTGGTGATGCTGGCCTTCGCCATGCTGGCGCGGGTGCGTCAGTTGGCGAACGGCCCGCCCCCAAAAACGACGCTCATCGCGAAGCTTGCAGGTTCCCTGGTCGATCCAGGAAATCCGGCGCGTAGCGATCCGACTGGCGCAACGGCGCATTGAGCCAGCCTTCATCATGGCTTGGTCGGCTTGGCGGCGCGCTCATCAAGCCGCCGCACAACACGCACACCTGAAAAGGCACATGCAACTTGTATGAGGCTATGCGGTGTCAAGCGAAATCGCGATAGCGCTCTCTTTCCCTCCAGTTTCTCTCGGAAAGGCAGACTAGCTGCGAGTGGTTCTGGGCGGATCACGACGCCGAGGGGGAGCTCGCCAGAGGGCGCAGGTCATCGCGCCACGAACTTGTATTCGGTCGGACGCAGTGGGTCCGGACCATGATGCAGTCATGCGCATCGACGGCGAAGCTCCGGGCGGCGGGTCCATTCTGTAATCCGGCATGAAAGCCATTGTTGCGATCGGATGACCGCCACCTCGGATCGGGGTCTGCAGGCCGTCTGTCGGACAGGCCGTTTGTCGGATCTGGACGGCTTACAGAAGGGGTCGGCTTCAGCCGACGCCGAGCAGGGGCCTCACGCGGCCGGGCGCAGGACGACACCCTGCGGCACCTCGCCGGTTGCCCCGAAGCGCCACAAGGCGATGAGCAGCTTTCGCGCAAGGGCCACGATCAGGGTCTTGCGCGTGGCTCCGCGAGCGTCCGTGGTGCGGGCCCGATACCATTGGCTCAGGGCACTGTCCTTCTGGAACAGCAGGAAACGCCAGGCCAGCTGGATCATGCCCCGGCGCACCCGCGCGTTGCCGGCCT
>VBAB01000708.1 GCA_005888525.1 Alphaproteobacteria bacterium | reverse complement strand
CTCGGGGGCGCGCATCTTCATGTTGTCGCGCAGGTAGTCGAAGCCCAGCTCGTTGTTGGTGGCGTAGGTGACGTCGCAGGCGTACTGGGCGCGCCGCTGATCGTCGTCGAGCTCGTGCACGATGACGCCGACGCTGAGCCCAAGGAACTTGTAGATGCGACCCATCCACTCGGAGTCGCGCTTGGCCAGGTAGTCGTTGACTGTCACGACGTGCACGCCCTGGCCCGCGAGCGCGTTGAGATAGACGGCGAGCGTAGCGACCAGCGTCTTGCCCTCGCCCGTCTTCATCTCCGAGATCTTGCCCTGGTGCAGCACCATGCCGCCGATCAGCTGCACGTCGAAATGGCGCTGGCCGAGCGTGCGCTTGGCCGCCTCGCGCACGGTGGCGAAGGCCGGCACCAGCAGGTCGTCGAGTGCTACACCGTCAGCCAGCTGCTTGCGGAAGGTCGCGGTGCGCGCCCTCAGCTCCGCGTCCGAGAGGCGCTCCACCTCCGGCTCGAGCGCATTGATGGCCTCGACATGTGGCCGATAGGTCTTGAGCTTGCGATCGTTCGAAGTTCCGAAGACCTTGGCCGCAATCGTGCCGATAGACAGCATGCGAAGGGTTCCTCACATCCAGGTGCCATGCACTGGGAGCCGAGCGGACGAGCAAATCCCATGAGGCTTGCGTCGGCAACCGCCGTCCCGTAAGCCGGACCAGCGCGGCGTCCGCAAGCCTCGATCCAAGTGCAGGCTCAGTGCAGGAAAATAGCGAACCCGCGCGAAGAAGCGCCTTGCGAACGGCCGGTCCCGCCGGGCCCATCTTGAGATAAGGACCGGCTCATGCGTTGTCAACGAAGGACGGCCGTTGCCGGCAACAGGCCACAGTTCCCCCATGGGGCGGTCTTAATCTGGCATGGGGCGCCACTGGGCCGGACTATGCGGAGCCGCGGCCATCGGGACCTGGCCGGAAAAGCACGAGGACATTGCAACGTGAGGGTAACGCATCGGCTGTCGGCGGCGGTTGCCGCCTTGTTCGCCGCCCTCATCATCGTGCTCGGTGGCCTGGCGGCCGGAGCACAGGAGCGCGTTATCGCCAAGGTCAACGGCAAGGCGATCACCGATACGGACATGAAGCTCGCCGAAGCCGAGATCGGCACCGATCTGGGCTCCTTGCCCGAGGCCACGAAGCGGCGCGTGCTCGTGGAGTTCCTGATCGAGAACCAGCTCTTCGCCGACGCGGCCGAGGGCCAGAAGCTGGGTTCGGGCCAGAACTTCGATGAGCGCATGCAGTATTGGCGGCGGCGGGCGCTGCGCGACGCCTATTTCGACAGAAGCGTTCGGGATGCCGTCAACGACGCCGATGCCAAGAAAATCTACGACTCCCAGGTGAGCGGCCAGAAGCCGGAGGAAGAGGTGCGCGCGCGCCACATCCTGGTCGAAAGCAAAGACAAGGCCCGCGAGATCTTCGAGAAGATCGCCCATGGCAGCGATTTCGCCCAGCTCGCCAAGCAGCATTCCAGGGACCCCGGATCGAAGGATCAGGGCGGCGAGCTCGGCTTCTTCAAGCGTGGGCAAATGGTGCCGCAGTTCGAGGATGCGGCGTTCAGGTTGAAGAAAGGCGAGGTGAGCGAGCCCTTCGAAACCCAGTTCGGCTGGCACGTCGTGAGGGTCGACGACCGCCGCCAGCGTGCGGCTCCCCCCTTCGAGGCGGTCAAGGACCGGGTGGTGGCGTCCATGATCCACCAGAAGGCCCAACAGATCGCGGCGGACTTGAGGGGCAAGGCTCAGATCGAGTACATCGATCCGGAGATCAAGCGCTCGATCGAGAGCGAGCGCCCCGGCGCGCGGCCAAAGCAGTGAGTGGCCACCTTCGCGAAGTCGGGTAGAGACGAGCTTCCAAGGTCCGAGGAGAAGTGCCATGGCCAAGGCAGAGGCAAAGCCGTCACCGTTTGCGCCTGCGCGGTTGCCCGACATGCCGGCCGTGCCGGGCGTGCGCTTTGCCGCCTGCCAGGCAGGTATTCGCTATGCGGGCCGCACCGACCTGATGATGGCCGTGCTCGACCAGGGCACGGCGGTTGCGGGCGTGCTCACCCGCTCCAAGACCTGCTCCGCGCCGGTGCTGTGGTGCCGCGAGGGCCTACAGCACGGCAAAGCGCGCGCGCTGGTTGTCAACTCGGGCAACGCCAACGCTTTCACCGGCAAGAAGGGCAGGGACGCCACGCGCATCACGGCCGAGGCGGCTGCCAAGGCCGTGGGGTGCAGCCCGGGCGAGGTCTTCATCGCCTCGACTGGCGTCATCGGGGAAGCGCTCGATGCAGCCAAATTCGCACATCTGCTGGCCGGGCTCGCCGCATCGGTGAAACCGGACGCCTTCGAGATCGCGACCCGCGCGATCAT
>VBAB01000659.1 GCA_005888525.1 Alphaproteobacteria bacterium | reverse complement strand
CGAGACGCTCGAAGAGGTTTTGCCCGGTCCAGATCGCAATCATGACGACGACGCCGAGCACGAAGGGCACGGCGAAGGTCATGTGCGACCAGGCACTGACGCGCGCGAGATCGGCATAAAGGTGTGCGCCGAGCCATGGCCGGATGAGGCTGCCGCCGTAAAGGATCACAAGGCCGGTAGCGGCAAGCAACAGGAAGCTCACCGCCGTTAGCCAATGGTTGGCGCGCTCGAAGGCGGAAAACCGTCGAACAGTCTGGCCGCTTTCGCCTTCGGCCACACGAATGCGGCCCCGCACGGCAAGGAACACGGCGATGAGAAACGAGACGCCGAAGACATACACGGCGCCGCCATAGGCGAGCTTGTCGTTGTGGACCTCACGCCAGCTGCGTCCCTGCGGCTGGATGAGCACGCTGCGTTCCGGCTCCGGCAAGCTGGAGAGGCCCTTTCGATAGAGCGGCGGATCGAGGATGTCGCGATTGCGGTCCCGGTCCGCCCACCACTCCTGCGCACGTTTCTCTCCGTCCATCGCTGGGCCCGATGCCGGAGGCCCAAGGGCGCGCGTCGCCGGAGCGGGGCCGGTCGTTTGACCGGGCCAGCGCTGCATCTCCGTGCGGGATTTCAACTCCGCCAAAGCGCCTGCGCCGGCCGGATTGTCGCCAGTGCCGCCAGCCGTGACGCCATTGGTCGGCACCACGATGGTGGCGGGCCCGCGTGATGCGACGATGGTCGCAATAAGGGCAGCTCCGAAGAGGAGAGCAGCGATCAAGCCCACCAAGCGCGGCGACATGGCATCCTCCTCATGAGCTCGAGCGCTCGGACGTGTAATAGGCCGTCGTCCAACCCCAGGCGCCCGACCCATAGCCACGGCGCATGGTGCGCTCGCGGTAGATGTTGGAGATAACGTCGCCGTCGCCCGCCAGAAGCGCGCGCGTCGAGCACATTTCTGCGCACAACGGCAGCTTGCCTTCGGCGATGCGATTGCGGCCGTATTTGCGGTATTCCTCCTCCGAGCCGTCCGCCTCCGGCCCGCCGGCGCAGAAGGTGCATTTGTCCATCTTGCCGCGCGAGCCGAAGTTGGTGGCCTGCGGATACTGCGGCGCGCCGAACGGGCAGGCGTAGAAACAATAGCCGCAGCCGATGCACAGGTCCTTGTCGTGCAACACGATCCCGATCTCGGTCTGGTAGATGCAATTGACCGGGCAGACGGCGATGCACGGCGCGTCCGTGCAGTGCATGCAGGCAATCGAGATCGACTTCTCGCCAGGCTCGCCATCGCCAATGGTCACCAGGCGGCGCCGATTGATGCCCCAGGGCACGTCGTGCTCGTTCTTGCAGGCGGTGGTGCAGGCGTTGCACTCGATGCAGCGCTCCGCATCACAGAGGAATTTCATGCGCGCCATGAGCGTCGTCCTTTATGCGGCTTCGATCTGGCAAATCGTGGTCTTGGTCTCTTGCATCGCGGTGACCGGGTCGTAGCCGTAGGTGGTCATCGTGTTGGCCGACTCTCCCGTGACATAGGGGACCGTTCCCGGCGGGTAGCGGTCGGCAATGTCCTTGCCCATCCACCAGCCAGCGAAGTGGAACGGCATGAACACGGTGCCCGCGCCGACACGCTTGGTGACCAGCGCCATCACACGCACACGTGCACGTTCGGGAGTTGCGACCCAGATCATCTGGCCATCGCGGACCCCGGCGCGCTTGGCGTCGACCGGATTGATCTCGGCGAACATGCGCTGCTGGAGCTCGGCCAGCCACTTGTTGGCCCGCGTCTCGTCGCCGCCGCCTTCGAACTCCACGAGCCGGCCGGATGTGAGGACAAGGGGGTACTCGGCGGAGAAGTCCTTGGCTTGAATGGAAGCATAGAGCTGAGGCAGCCGCCAAAGCTTGCGATCCTTGAAGGTCTCATACTGGGGCAGCAAGTCGCGGCGTGCCGTGTAGAGCGGCTCGCGGTGCTTGGGCACCGGGTCGGGGTAATTCCATACCAGGCAGCGCGCCTTGCCGTTGCCGAATGGGGACATCCCATGCGCGATGGCAACGCGAATGATGCCGCCCGAAAGATCGGTCTTCCAATTCACCTTTGCCATCTGCTCCTTCAACTCGGGTGTCGGCTCGCTGCCGGGCTCAGCCTTTTGAGCCTCCTCTGAGGTCGCCTGTCGGTCGGGACGTTGCGCCTGGGCTTCGCCCCTGCCATCCCTGCTGCGCTGGTTCTCGGGCGGAGCCAGGGTATTGGATTCTCCGGGGTGCTTGCCGGCGCGGTCCTTGGCCGGTCCATCGGGACGGTCATGCGAAGCCAGGACGCTCTGTGCCACGTTGGCGATGGCATCCCGCTCCTGTGGCGTCAGCTCTCCTGCCCAGCCGAGCTTTTCCAGCGTGGCGTAGCTGAACTCCGGATAGCCATCCTGAACTGCAGATCCGGCAGGAGCAGTCTTTTCGGCGAGCAGCGGAATGCCGTCGTGCTCGAGGCCCCAGGCTGCCCGGAACGACAGACCGCCTCGAGCGACCGGCTTGGACTCGTCGTAGAGAAGGGGGGTTCCCGGATGCTTAAGCTCCGGCGAACCCCAGCACGGCCAGGGTAACCCGTAGTACTCGCCCTTGACCGGGTCGCTGAGACCTATGCACGAGGTGGTGTCGAACTTGTCCTGGTGCCGCATGTGCAGCTTCAGGCGTTCGGGGCTCTGGCCGGTGTAGCCGATCGACCAGGCGCCGCGATTGACCTCGCGCAGGATGTCCTCG
>VBAB01000658.1 GCA_005888525.1 Alphaproteobacteria bacterium | reverse complement strand
CGGTCTGCGCCCGGCCGGCCTTGCCGTAAACCGACTGCACCTCCGGAAACGAGCGGATGATGCGATCCTGCATCTGCAGCAGCTCGGCCGCTTTTGTCACCGACAGCCCCGGCAGGGTGGTCGGCATGTAGAGCAGCGTGCCCTCGTTCAAATTGGGCATGAACTCGGTGCCGAGTCGCGTCACCGGCCACACCGATATCGCAAGAACCGCAAGCGCAATGATAATCGTCACGGTCTTGGCCTGCAGCACCAGCCGGATGACCGGCCGATAGATGGCGATGAGAAGCCGGTTCAGCGGGTTGCGGTGCTCGGGGATGATGCGGCCGCGCACGAACAGCACCATCAGCGCCGGCACCAGGGTGATGGACAGCACCGCAGCGGCAGCCATGGCGAACGTCTTGGTGTAGGCGAGGGGGCCGAACAGACGGCCTTCCTGCGCCTCCAGCGTGAAGATCGGCAGGAACGAGACGGTGATGATGAGCAGCGAGAAAAACAGCGCCGGGCCGACCTCGCACGCGGCTTCGATCAGGATTTCAAGGCGGGGCTTGCCAGGCCGGGCGCGCTCCAGATGCTTGTGGGCGTTCTCGATCATGACGATGGCGGCGTCGATCATGGCGCCGATGGCGATGGCGATGCCGCCCAGGCTCATGATGTTGGACCCGAGGCCCAGCAGCTTCATCGCCAGGAACGACATCAGAATGCCGACGGGCAGCATGACGATCGCGACCAGGGCACTGCGCACATGCAGGAGGAACACGATGCACACCAGCGCCACCACCAGGCTTTCCTCGAGCAGGGTGCGGCGCAGAGTGTCGATGGCGCGATAGATCAGCTCGGAGCGGTCGTAGACCGGCACCACTTCCACGCCCTGGGGCAGGGAGGGAGCGATCTCGGCCAGTCGCGCCTTGATGTTGGTGATGACATTGAGCGCGTTGGCGCCGAAGCGCTGCAGGGCGATGCCACTGGCCACTTCGCCTTCACCGTTGAGCTCGGCAATGCCACGCCGCTCATCGGGACCGAGCTCCACCCTCGCAATGTCCTTGAGGAGGACCGGCGTCCCGCCGTCCACCTTGACGACGATGCGTTCCAGATCGTCGACGCTCTTGATGTAGCCGCGGCCGCGCACCATGAACTCGTGCTCCGCAAGCTCCACCGTGCGGCCGCCCACGTCCATGTTGGACTGGCGGATGACCTCGCGCACTTTGGAGAGCGGAATGCCAAGCGAGCGCATGCGGCCGGGATCGATGACGACGTTGTACTGCTTGACGAAGCCGCCGATGCTGGCGACCTCGGCCACGCCTTCGGCCTTGGCCAGCGCGAAGCGGATCTCCCAGTCCTGCAGCGAGCGCAGCTCGGCCAGCGACTTGCTCTTGGCAACGACGGCATATTGGTAGACCCAGCCGACGCCGGTGGCGTCCGGACCCAATGTCGGCGTCACGCCAGCAGGAAGCCGTTTGCCGGCGGCGTTGAGGTATTCCAGGACACGGCTGCGCGCCCAATAGATGTCGGTGCCGTCCTCGAAGATGACGTAGACGAACGACACGCCGAAGAACGACAACCCGCGCACCACCTTCGACTTCGGTACGGTCAGCATGGCCGTGGTCAGCGGATAGGTGACCTGGTCCTCGACCACCTGCGGCGCCTGTCCCGGAAACTCGGTGTAGACGATGACCTGGGTGTCGGAGAGATCGGGAATGGCGTCGAGCGGCAGAGTCCGCAGCGCCCACACTCCGCCGACCACCGCGAAAGTGGCGGCGATCAGCACCAGCATCAGGTTCCTGGCCGACCAGGCAATGAGACGGGCGATCATCGACTGGTCTCCTTCATGGGAGGAGCCGTCAGCGCTCTTAGCGCGCTGTTGAGGTTGCTTTCGGCATCGATCAGGAAGTTGCCGGCGACGACGACGCTGTCGCCATCGTGGATGCCGTCCAGGACCTCCACGTACTCCGCGCCACGCCGGCCGAGCTTGACGTCACGCGGCTCGAACCGGCCGTCGCCCAGATCGACGATCACCACCTGCCGACTGCCGCTGTCGATGACCGAGCTCTTCGGCACCGCCACCACGGCTTGGTCGGAGCCCGTGGCAATCTCGACATCGGCGTACATATCGGGAAGCAGCGCCACGTCGGGATTGGGCAGCACGATGCGAACGCGCGCCGTGCGCGTCTCTTTCACCAGGTGCGGATAGACGACGGCGACGTGCCCCTTGAACTCCCGCCCCGGGTACGCCTTGGTGCGTACCGTCACCGGCTGGCCCGGTCGCACGGCGCCGATATCCCCTTCGGCAATATCGGCCATCACCCACACCACCGAATGGTCGGCCAGCCGGAACAGCACTTCGCCAGCCTTGAAGGCCTGGCCGTCGACCGCGTTGCGCTCGGTGACGATGCCGTCCTGCGGGGCAAGCCAGGTAATCGCATCCGGCACGCGCCGAGATTTCTTGATCTCGTCGATGACTTCGGCGGGCACTTGAAGGTTTTGCAACCGGCGCCGGGCGCCGACGACACGTGCGCGTGGGTCGCGCGGGGCAGACGAGCTCGTGGCCTCGTCACGCTCGGGTCCCTTCCAGCCGGTGACCTCCTCGACGATGAGCTGCACGCTGGCGTTGAGCAGCTCCTGCCCGAACACGGACATCAGTGGATCACCCTTGCGCACATGGGTGCCACTGGTGACGGTCATCACCTTGTCGATGAAGCCGTCGAAGCGCATGGCCACGACGGACAGCTTCGTCTCATCGAAAGCGACGACGCCCGGCGCCTTGATGATTTGCGAGATCGGCTGCGTGCCGACCAGCTCGGTCTTCACGCCGCTGCGCTGCAGCCTGCCGGCCGAGACCCTGACGGTGTTGCCGTCATCCTGGTCGCCTTCGTAGACGGGGATGTAGTCCATCCCCATCGAGTCCTTCTTCGGCACCGGAGAGATGTCGGCAAGACCCATGGGATTGCGGTAGTGGAGGATCTTCCGGCCCGCCTGCGCGCCGCTCCCCGGCTTGGGATCGACGCCGACATCCTCGCTGGCGAGGACGGCCACGTAGGGCTCGCCGTCATCGGTTTTTCGCGGCGCCAGCGAATAGAAGGGCCGGCCATTGGGGTCCTTGTAATAGATGACTTGGCCGGTGGGCTGCGCCGGGCCGACTGGCGAAGAAGTATGAGACGGTACAATG